>JAZRNP010000261.1:0-1530 GCA_045648225.1 Victivallaceae bacterium
GCCCGTCTTTATGCCCAGAATCCGAATGCGGAAGTTGTCGGTGTTTACGACGTGTTTCCGGAATCTGCCGCCAAAGTTGCAGCTGAATTCGGTCTCAAAGCCTACTCTGACTGGAAAGCTCTTGCTGCTGAATGCGATGCTTTGAGTGTCGCTGTCCCCGCCACGCTTCACGCCGAGGTCACTCTGCCGTTGATGGAGATGGGAAAACACATTCTGGTGGAAAAACCGATCGCCGCTTCACTTGATGAGGCCGTCGCCATGGTCAATGCTGCCAAAAAGAATAATCTGGTTTTCGGTGTCGGCCATGTTGAACGCTTCAATCAGGCGACCGATTTTATCGATACTATGCCGGGCAATGTCCGCTATATCGATGCCCGCCGTATGGCCGCTTATCCGCCCGCCCGCCCGGGAATGCATCGCCGGGGTACTGAAGTGAGCGTTATTCTGGATCTGATGGTGCATGATCTGGATCTGATTTTGCACCTGATCGATTCCGAAGTCGAAAAGATCGATGTGATGGGCGTGCCGGTGCTCTCTGAAACCGAAGATATGGTCAACGCCCGGATCAAATTCAAAAACGGCAGTTGTGCTTCTGTTTCCGCCAGCCGGGTCAGCACCAATCCGGAACGGATCGTCAAAGTCTTTCAGGATGACCGCTGCGTGACACTGGATTACGGACAGCATACCGGAAATATCAACCGTTGCCAGGATGGTGAAGTGGTCGCTGAAACGGTCGAACTCGGTGAGAAAAATGCGCTCGCCGATGAGTTGAATGACTTCATCGTGGCTGTTCAGCAGACCCGGGAAACCGGAAAACTCTGTCAGCCCAAAGTTACCGGTGAGGACGGTCTTAAAGCGTTGAAACTGGCATTGGATATCGAAGCTGAAGCCCGGCGTTACTGCGCTGAATACGCTATCGCTGCCAAATGAGTTTTTCTGCAGAAATTTCCGCCGGGTGCAAGATCAATCTCCGGCTGAAAGTGACCTCCGTCCGTCCGGATGGATATCACGATCTGGATACGGTTTTTTTGCCGGTTTCATTTCCTTTTGACCGGATCGCGATGGATTTTTCTGCGGGGGAGGGGATCGCTTTTGAGTGTGATGCTTTTTCACCGCAGGAATCCGGGGCGAATCTGGCGGTGAAAGCGGCTCAGCGTTATGCCGATCGTGCCCGGATCGCTCCGCAGTGGAAAATTCTGCTTGAGAAAAATATTCCGATCGCCTCCGGTGTCGGCGGCGGCAGTTCCGATGCCGCCGGAGTATTGAAATTGCTCAACGACCATTATCAGAAATTTTCATCCTCTGAATTGGCTGAATTGGCTCTTTCGCTCGGAGCTGATGTGCCGTTTTTTCTGGAAAAACGGCCGGTACGGGCCAGAGGTGTCGGAGAAAAGTTCAGCGATTTCATCATCCCCGGGAAAATGCCGGAAATTCTGTTGGTATATCCCGGTTTCCCGGTGAGCGCAAAGTGGGCGTATCAGGCGTTGGATCCCCGGTACATCGGTGACGGTGAACCCATCGGGCCGGAGG
>JAZRNP010000262.1:0-3489 GCA_045648225.1 Victivallaceae bacterium
ATACTGACCACCCGCTACAATTACGGGCGTTACATATCTTACAATGAAAGATCCGCCTACCCGCAAGTGGCCAACGGATATCATGCAACCCAACACTATGCCGATGTTGAATTCATCGGCCTTGACCGAAAAGGAAAATAATCGTGAAAAACTTTCTCTGCTTTATTTTATTCAGTACCGTGTGGTTTCCGCTCTTTGCAGAGATCTACCGTCCGGAATTCAAACTTTTGCCGTGGCCGGAAAAATGCTCTGCAAAATGTCCGCCGCTTTGCGGCAAGACGCTCCTGATCGCAGCTTCAAAAATGGAGGACTTCAATATCGCTCCGTCCGAAAGAAGTTCTGCGAGGGGATTTTACGACAGGAACAATCTTTACATCAAAGTCCGCTGCGAAGACCGGGATATCACAAGTGAAGTTAAATCTCCCCGAACCGCCAATCCGGGCAATGCCGCCGATGCAGTGCAAATTGTGCTCAAATCAGAAAAAGATCATGGGATATGGGTGATCAACGTCACTGCCAACGATATTGTAAATTGCTTTTTTCATCACAGCGCAGGTTCCATCGTCAAACCGGAGATTCCCGAAAAAACCGGAATCAACGCACAAATCACCCGTTCCGGTACTCTGAATAAATTGGATGATACCGATACAGCATGGGAAGCACTCGTCACCATTCCTTACAGCTTATTTGAAAAATGCGGCTTAAAATTCACACCGGAAGAAAAGTGGACCATTCTGATCCGCCGTTACAATTACGGGATCCATTTGAACGCCCGGGAAATCAGTTCATTCCCGCAGATGACGATTTTCAATCACTTTGAACCAGCCCGCTATGCCAGAATCATCTTTGCCCGCTGACGGCAGGATCAAAGCGGCCAGATTCATCCGTTGACCAGATGAACCGTCTGGGTATTGAAGGCAAGTTCCAGATTTTCGGCAGCAAGTCTTTCCAGAATCTGCAGCTGGAGTTTTTCCCGCTGTTCACAGAATTCTCCCCAGTTGGTGGTCTGAAACCAATTCACCGCAGCGATACGCAGGGATGATTCAGCATATTCCGCAAACCACACAGACGGAGCATTTTTTTCCGGATCGGTCAATGGCGAAGACAAAAGCACCTCTTTGACGATCTCCTTGGCCCGGAGGATCTGTTCCGGAGTGGTATCATAGACCAGGTCAATGGCAAATGCCCACTTGATATTGGGACGTTTGGAAATGTTTTCGATACTCGCTTCGGCGACCTCCTTATTGGGAACGCACCAAACAGTTCCATCCAGAGTTCTCAAAGTGGTACTGCGCAAACCGATGGCGATTACCGAACCGCGCTTGCCGTTGAATGAGATCATATCGCCGATGGTAAAGGGACGGTCGGAGATCAAAGCCAGAGCTCCGAAAATATTGGCGATGGTATTCTGGGCGGCAAAAGCGATCGCCATCGCAGCAACACCGGCACCGGCAATGAGAGTAGTCACCTTGAAGTTGAAAACATTTTCAGCGACAAAAAGTACCACAACCACCCAAACCACGCATTTGATCACCGGATAGATCAAACTTACCAGCAGATCATCGTAGACATTTTCGGTTTTTTTAGCGACCTCCTGCAGCAGCAAGCGCATAACACTGAGCACCCGCAGCAGAGCCCATGCCACAATAAGCACCGTTACAATAAAGTAGATCCGGTTGATGATCGCCAGCACTGCGACGGGAATATCCAGCATCCGCAATCCGCAAACCAAACCGGTCAGAATACCGGCGAAAAGGATCGGTTTATTGAGCGAATCAGAAATTTTATCTTCATCTTTTTTGCTCTTTTTGAGCATAAGTTTGATCGTTCCGCGGATAATCCAGGACAAAATAATGGACACCGGAACTGAAACCGCCAGAGATACTGCCAGAGAAAGCAGTCCGATCTGATGTGTTACGCCCCATTGGAGGAGCTTTCCCCAAAAGCTGAGATCAGAAGCCCCGGCAGCGGCAACAGTAAAAACAAGATGATTCATCATCATACTCCTTTTATATTTTTATCAACGTAAATTCAAACGGTACATTTTACCGGAATCCTGCGAAATGATAAGTTTCAATTCCAGTTTGGTCAACAGCGAAGACAATATACCGGCATCGATCCCCAGCGCAGCATAGAGCGCATCGAAACTGGCTTCGCCCTCTTTAAGGAGACGGCAAACCGCCGCCTCATTTTCACTTAAATCAGAAAATTCCGGATAGTTGGCAGATGTATCTGCGTCCTCGGCAAATCCGGGCAATAACCCATAGTTCCAGGCGGTAAGAACATCGTCAAAATTTTCAATCAGAGCGGCACCTTCTTTGATAATTTTATGGCAGCCGCGCGCCTGCGGATTATCCACCCGTCCCGGAACGGCAAAAACATCCCGTCCGCTTTCCAGTGCCAGTCGGGCAGTTATAAGTGCGCCGCTTTCAATACCGGCTTCGACCACGACGGTACCTTTACACAAACCGGCGACTATACGGTTGCGGCGGGGAAAATTCTGCCGGGAAACCGGAAAATCAAATGGGAATTCAGTTATTACAGCTCCGCCTGCTTCAATGATCTCCCGGGCCAGCGGAATATTTTCTTTGGGATGCAGATGCAGTAACCCGGCACCGATCACGCCGACCGTTATTCCGGAATTCTGCACTGCGGCTTTGTGGGCGATACTGTCAACCCCCAGAGCCAAACCGGAAACAACGGTAAATCCGGCGGCAACCGCCTCTCTGGACAACATTGCCGCCATCTCCTCGCCATACCGGGAGACCCGTCGTGAACCGACGATTGCGATCGATTTTTCTCCGAATTCCGGCAGAGCACCTCTTACATATAAAACCAGCGGCGGATCGTAAATATGGCGCAAAATGTCAGGATAAGCTTCATCAAAACGGCTGAATATTCTGACTCCGCCGCGTTCGGCGATTGCCAACTCCCGGGAGACTTCTGCATCCCAGTCAAAACTGACGATCTTTTCGGCAAGCATTGAACCGATGCCGGATATCTGCATCAACGCCGCACGATCCAACTCCGGAATACGGGAAACGGAACCTGCGGCTTCACACAATTTGGCAAACCGTGCAGCTCCGATACCGGAGATCATGTTGCATCCGATGCATATTTCCCGATCAGTCATGTCACAAATTCCAGATATTTTCCAGTTCGCTATCGCTGAAATCCCGACAAACGGTCAACTTACCCGGACGTTCCGGCAAAATGATTGCGATCCGTCCGTCCCGATTCTTTTTATCCCGGCGCATCAGCTGCAGAATATCGGAGAATTTCATATTTTCCGGAGGAGCAACCGGCAATCCGGCAGCTTTCAACAAGGCGATCATCCGCTGTTGAGCTTCCGGACTCCACATATTGCGGCAAATTGCCGCTTTACCGGCGATGACCATACCGATTGCCACACATTCGCCGTGTGACAGCGAAAATTCACTCAACGCTTCAATTGCATGGCCGAAAGTGTGTCCGAAGTTGAGCAGTTCC
>JAZRNP010000263.1:0-1311 GCA_045648225.1 Victivallaceae bacterium
GAGACTGGAATCGTCTTTACTACTACAATGCTTCTGGAAGTGATTATGTAAAGTATGACATCTGGAAATCCGGCCGCAAAGAGATAAAAAATGCGGCGGAACTTGAAGCCTTGCGCCGGGAAATCGCCAAAACCTTTGTCCAATATGAAAGCCGTTACGGCGGATTCTTCCCCCTCTTCCACATCAGCCGCACTCCGTACAAAAACAGTTACAGCTGGAATATCGCCGGATTGATTGCCGATGTCGAAAAATCTCCCCGGTACTATTCGGTCAAAATCGGCGGCAGTTGGCTCTTTAATTACACCACGCACAAATATGATATCGACAATGCCGTACACAGCGGTACTTCATTTGAAAAAAAGTTTTTCACCCTCCCCATTCTCAGCGGCAAAGAGGTCAACACTCATATCAAAGTCACCGATACTGTCAAAAAACTCCGTGCGCTTCATTCAAATGCCAACTCCGGCAAATTTGCCCAAATGCTTCCCAAGGTCAATGCCACCCTCAAGGAACTTGACCCCAACGCCAAAGTGCCGGAATTCATCAACAACGAAACTCTCCTGCGGCTCTATATTGATGACTTCATCAAAGATTACTGCAAAACGCAGAAATTTGAATTTTACACCACCGGCAAATTCAACTCACCCTTGTATACCTATAAATGGTCTCCGGAGAAAAAGGAGTGGTTCATCTTTGTCCTGCTCACCGGCGGCGAAAAACGCCAGAACGGCAACTGGAAGTGGTTCAGTCTGCCGCTCTTATCCGGTGCCGGACATGATAAAAACGAGGATTACTGCTACATCCTTCCGCCGGTTGCCTACATAAACAAGACCAAACGCTATGAAAAGGTCGGCGAATACATTTCTGCATCCGATGCAAAATGGCCGAAGTATAACAACGCCAACATTGAAAGCACCGACATCTACGGCGCTTGCGGTCTCTTTTACCGGGGCCGGGTCAAGTTCCTCGTGGCCAAATCCGGTCTTTCCAATAAAATTCTCAATGAATTGTATTCAGACTTCAATGATTTGCACCGCACCAAACGTTCTCTCGACCGGCAGGAGAAACAATACACCAAAGACCTGAAACTTGCCAATGCGATCAAAGAGCGCAACAAAATCGAATACTACGAAAAAATGATCGCCCTTGAAAAGTTGAAGATCCGCCGTACCAAAATCGACAAATCGTGGGCTGATTTCAAAAAGAATATCGAAAAAGCCAGAGAAAAATCAAAACAGGTCAACTTCAAATTTGACGTTTCCAACTGGGCGGACAAAAAGCAGCTTGATCAAACGCAGGAAAACCTTTACG
>JAZRNP010000264.1:0-16347 GCA_045648225.1 Victivallaceae bacterium
TTCTCCCGAACCCTCATCCCTTTTCAAGAAAAGCGGGGTATTTTGCTGATCCGTCTGTCACATCACAACTTGCAATACGATAGAGAATCTCTGTAAAACTTAAACAAAAAAAGCGTTGATCGGAAAATTCATTCCAATCAACGCTTTTTTGTACTGCTGATGACAGCAGCCTGACGATCAATGATCTTTTCAGAAAAGTTTATTGATCGCTTCGACGGTGATGTCGCAAAGCTTGTAACCGCCGTCAGAACCGACCTGACCGTTGATGATCAGACCGCCGTAGCCGCCGAATTTTTCAGCATCGGGGCTGGGAAGATAGCCGGCGTGATAGTTGCCGTTGCCGGAGAGCTGAACCAGGAAGGTCTGGAAAGCTTTGGAACGCGCTTTGATATTCTGACCATAGTAGAGGTAGAGTTCAAAGGGGTTGTTGGCGATGGCGATGTTGCCGAGACGAACCACGTTCATCGGGAAGATGTAGTTGGGATTGGCATCCTGATCTTCGTAGCGGCGGATGACGGCCTGAGCATTTTTGATCAGCACGAAGTGATGAAGTTTGCTGTCGTAGGGGCCGGGGCCATCGATCTTTTCGTTGGCGTGGGTTTCGGCGCAGAATGCCTCAAAGGCTTTATCTTCGGGCATGATTGCGGTCAGACGTGCCAGCTCAGCCTGAGCTTCTTTATAGTCGACATAGGAAGCACGGCGGCGGGGCAGCACCACTTCGACCGTTTCGCTTTTCATAACCGGGGTGTAGTCGATTTCACCCGGGGTGGCGGACTTGACCGCAGCGAGCAGACGGTTGGCGAGGACGACAACGCCGTCAGCGTGCCAGAAATCCGGTTCGGTGGTGTAGTGGCGCACGAGATCGCGCGGAGACTGACATCCGGCCGGGGAGATCTGATAGATGGTGTGGAAATCTTCACCGTATTCAGCTTTCAGCAGGTCACGGGTGGCACCGGCGAAGTCGGAAGAGACAAAGTAGGTGGATTCCATGTTCTGGGACGGGCAGGCAACGTTGAGGAGCATACCGGTCTTTTTGCCGTTGGCATCGTAGGTAAAAAGCATTTCAACGCCGGTGTCTTCCCCGGCTTCCATACCGATAAAGTCCTGACGGGTGGTGTCGCCGTACATTTCTGCTTTACCGTTGGCGAAAACAGCACGGCGGCAGTGGCCGATACGGGCTTCACCGAAACCGCTGGCGATACCGCCTTCGGCGCGATTCTGCCAGGCGTTGACAATATTCTGTGCGATGATGGGAATCGCAAAATCAGCGTATTCTTCCGGGGTCAGCATCTGATCGCGGAGTTTGTCCCAGGCACTGGCAGCAACACCGGTTGACGGAGTGCCAACTTTGAATGCCAGACTCGGAGCACTGTGGGTGTGGATGGCGTTGACAAAGATTTTGGAAGTATCAATGGTGCTGTCCAGTTTTGCCACATCAGCTTTGAGCCGGTCAACGAACTGTCGGGGGCAGCCGGCGGTATCGATGGACAGGTTGATAAAGGACTGATCGCCGAAACTCATCGCACAGGCGACAGTTTTAAGCCGGGAATGGATACCGGTGGCAAGACGGGTATAGTACTGACCGTAGAGCGGAATTTTTTTGTCTGTAAAATCCGGAGTGATATCCGCTTCACTCCATCCGATCATCAATTTTTCATTCATAGTATCACCTCATAAATTTACAGGGTTTCAAGGGTGCCGTTTTTCCAGCTGGCGAGTGCAGCGGTGAAAAGCTTGTGACTCAACGCGGCTTCATCCGGGGTCACGCAGGAGACAAATTTACCTTTGGGTTTACCTTCGGTGATCTCGGTAACAAAGGACGCCCACATCTGGAGGATGCTGTCGGTAAAGCCGAATTCAAAAATTCCTCCGGTGATGGTCTTGAATGCAGTCTCATATCCCATGTCGATCTGCTGCACAGCCTGATCGCCGCCTTTGTATTCCAGAAGTTCCAGACGGCGGGGATTTTTGCTGGTCCATTTGGCGCAGCCGTGCATACCTTTGACTTCGAAATACCAGGTATCGGTTTCGCCCGGAGCGATGCGCTGGGTTTTGATGGTCAGCGGGAAAACATTGCCGGTCTTGGGATCAGCAGCTTCGCAGAGGAGCGTGGCGTTGTCCCAGGTGAGGCAGGGAACCATGTTGCCATCCTTGCCGGGGCGTTCTTTGACCAGCTTGGACAAAATCGCACGGACATTTTTGGGGATGAATCCGGCACGGAAGGGAAAGTGGCAGGCGTGCATACCCAAATCGCCCATACATCCGTATTCGCCGTTGAATTCGATCATCCGTTTCCAGTTGATCGGCTTCATGGGATTGAGGTCGGAAGAGTGGAGGAATCCGGAGTTGACTTCGATCAGCGGTCCGAAGAAATCGGTTTCCAGCAGCTGGCCGATGCGCTGCATGGGCGGATAGAAGGGGAACTCAGAGCTGCAGCGAACCGTCACTTCCGGATGAGCTTTGATGCACTCCATGATGGTGTCGTTGGCTTTTTTGTCAATACCGAAAGGTTTTTCACCGAGCAGATGGCGGCCGGATTTGATGATGTCGCAGTAGATCTGTTCGTGAAGATTGTGGGGGACGGCGCAGTAGACAGCTTCCACTTCCGGATTGGCAAGCAGCTGATGATAGTCATCAGTCACCTGTTTAATGGTGGGGAAGTTGTCCTGATACCAGGGGTAAAGAGCCGGATTTTTGTCGCAGACAGCGACCAGTTCCGGTTTGGCGTTGATTTCAGTAAGATGGCACCAGCGGGCGCAGGCGGAAGCGAACTCCCGTCCCATGAGGCCGGCACCGATGATTCCGAATTTTACAGTTTTCATGATTTCAAGACCTTATTTTGTAAAATTATTGCGGCAGATCGGTCCATTGCAGAACCGGAATTTCAAAACTCTGTAAACCGGGGATGTCCGCCGCCAACCGCTGAAGATCGTCCCGCAGATAAAATTTATCCAACGGCAGAGTGAATTCATCGTGGTGGGTGGGGATCAGGTAACGGTAACGGAGATTTGCCGAAAGCAGTTCCGGAAATCCGGCTTTGTAGCGGCTGATACCGCAAAAAAGATAGTCGCACTCCAAACCGTGCATACTTTTTTCACAAAGATTGGCCGTACCGCAATTGAGGATCTTTTTATCCCCGATTTCGATCATAAAGGCAAAAGTTTCACCGCAACGCCACCCGGAATGAGTTTGAAGAGTTCCGGGATCTGGCACCGAAGCATAACCTTCCGGTTCGCCTTCGATCCCCATGTGACGGGATTCATAAGCGGTGACTTTGACCTTGCCGGGAAGTTCAAGGACTTCGCCGTAACTTAAAGGATAGAGATTCTTTTCCGGAACATTCAAAGCCCGCATGATGTTGCACGCACTCTTTGAAGCATAAAGCACGGTGTCGCTGTTGCGCAGAATATGCGGCATATCCGGCAGATGATCCCAATGAGCATGGGTCATCAGCACGAAATCCGGCTTTGAAGTGATATACTTATCCACCTCTTCCGGGATGTAAAGTTTTTCCCGGCTCCGGCTGACGTATGGATCGATCATAAACGATCCGTTTTCATGCCGGAATTCCAGAGAATTGATACCATACCACTTTACGGAAAGAGAATCCATGTCTATCCTCCGGTGAATTGGAACTCTTCCGGAGAAAAACTCTCCGGAAGAGCGGGAAGCATTTTTCAGCCGAGCAGTTCTTTTTCAGTTTCGGCAATGGCTTCTTCGATGATGTCCATACCCTTGAGAGCGACTTCGTTGGGCATGATGATCGGGGGACTCATGCGCAGGATGTGACCGGCGGGAACCCAGGCCAGACCTTTGTTGAACGCCTTCTGGTAAACCATCTTGCCGGCTTCGTCGAAGGGAGTTTTGAGGACTTTGTCTTTGACCAATTCGATACCGAGCAAGCAGCCTTTGCAGCGGGTGTCGCCGACGATTTTGTACTTGGTGGTCCAGTCAGCCATGCGTTTCTTGAAGAGATCTTCCAGTTCCTTGGCGTGTTCGAGCAGGCCTTCTTCTTCGATAACTTCGAAGCAGGCAAGCGCAGCGGCGCAAGCCATCGGGTTACCGCCGTAACTGGTGGAAGCGGAAATTTTGTCAACCGCATCGGCATACGGAGTACGAACCGCCATACAGGTCACGGGGAATCCGTTACCGAAACCTTTACCCAGAGTGACCACGTCGGGGGTGACGCCCCAGTGTTCGCAGCAGAGGATCTTACCGGTACGGCCCATGCTGGTCAGAACTTCGTCGGCGAAGAGCAGAATACCGCGTTCGTCGAGGAACTTGCGGAGTTTCGGGAAGAAGTCATCGGGCGGCATGATGGAACCACCCCAACCCTGGATGGGTTCGAGGACGAAAGCAGCAACCTGTCCGGTGGTGGATTCGGTGATGAATTTGTCGTAGAATTCCAGATATTTTTCGGTATCAAGAGTACCGTCTTCACGGGTCCACCACGGACGGTAGGTGTCCGGACGCGGAACCATGTAAAAACCGGAGGGACGGGTCGGGCCGCTGAATTTGGTCATACGGGCGCAGCCGATGGAGTGACCGCTCTTGCCGTGGAAGTCCATGAAGCAGCTGATGAATTCATGTTTGCCGGTGGCGGCACGGCAGGTACGCAGACCGGCTTCAACAGCAGCGGTACCGCAGTCATAGAGCTGGAAGCTCTTCAGGTCAGCGGGCAGAGTCGCCGCCATTTTCTCCAGCAGACGAACTTTGATTTCAGTGGTGAAGTCGTGGCAGTTCATCAGCTGTTTGGCATAGTAGGCGACCTGTTCAGAAATTTTCGGATGGCAGTGGCCGAGGGTGGTCACATAGATACCGCTGGAAAAGTCAATGTATTCGTTGCCGTCAACGTCGCGCAGGATGCAGCCGTTGCCGCTTTCAAAGGCGACCGGGAACAGTCTCACCTGACCGGAAAGACCACGATAGTATTTGGTGGCGCGGTCATGCAGAGCTTTGCTCTTGGGGCCCGGAAGCGTCGGAGAGACGATTTTGGGATACACATTGAGATCGATCTGATAGGGAGCGGGATTGTATTTGCCCATTTTTCGATTCCTTTATTTTGGGTTGAAAGTTGGAAATCACATTACATATTAATAAGATAACCCAAAATTATGCTTTCGCAAGCATATTTTTATAAGGCACTCAAATTTTAATGCAAGAAAATGTTATTTTTTAACATTACCTGCCGTTTTCTTATAAAATCCGGTTTTCTGCGGTAAAGTATAAATTTTTTAAAAATATCCTCAAAAAAGATTGCCTTTAAACCGGAAATATGTTATTTTATAACATTGAAATACGGCAATGGAGAAAATAAAACAATGTATCAGCGGCAAAGGAAAATCCTTGATATGCTTCAGCGGGGCAAACTGCTCATCCGGGAGGCGGCAAAGGAGCTCGGTGTAACCGAAATGACTTTGCGGCGCGACCTGAAAAGCCTCGAAGAGCGGAAATTGATCCTGCCGGTCAAAGGCGGAGCCATACTGCATCCGGCCCGTTATGAACCGGAATCATCGGAATCAATCGACCGCATGGAGTGCAAATTCGCAATTGCCAATGCATTATATCAGCGTATCCTCCCTGCTGAATCGATCTTTATCAGTGCCGGAAGCACCAGTCTGGCGTTTGCCAAGGTCATCGCCAGACGCAACACTCTGCCGATGACAGTGATAACCAATTCACTGCCGGTGGCATCAACATTGTTCCGTTCCAGCTGCAAGGTCATTCTGCTGGGCGGCGAACTGCGAACCAACTCTCTGGATCTGGTCGGTTCGATCGCTGAAAAAAATCTGGAGGAGTACCACGTTGACTGGCTGATTTCCGGATGTGATGCCGCACTGAGTGATTACGGATTTTATACCTCAGATGTAAGTGTTTCCAATCTGGAAAAAAAATCTCTGCAAATCGCCGCTCATGCGGCAATTATCGCCGACAGCAGTAAATTCGGCAAACGGGCCCTCACCCGCTTTGCCACATTGGATGAGATCGATCTGCTGGTGACCGATGACGAATTGTCTGCGGAAGATACCGAAAATATTCAAAAGTCCGGCCTGAAACTCATTAAAGTCGCCGGCGGACAATAACTGTTATAAACATAAGGACCTTAAATCATGCTGTGGTTGATTCCGATACTTGCTCTTTTGACCGGCGGTGCTCTGGGCGCATTTGCCGTATATCGTATTTTGCTCAAACACTATTCCGGGAACAATAGTGAATTGACCGGACTCCGGATGAAAAATGTGGAAATGCAAACCACGATCAATATTCAACAGCAGCAGTTTGAAGCCGAAAAGCAGTTGATAAAAGATTCATTCGCCCGGGAAAAACAGACCATCACCGAAAATCACCAGCAGAAACTTAAAATGCTTCAGGAACAGTCTGACCGCAGCTTCGCCGAAATGGAAAAAATCCATCAGGCCCGCCTGGCCCAGCTCAAGGAGGAATTCAAAGTACTCTCCGACAAGATCCTTGAAGAAAAATCCGGCAAACTTCAGGATATCAACAAAACTCAGCTCGCTGCCATCATCAATCCGCTCCGGGACAAAATGGCCGAATTCAAAACCGCCGTGGAAGAGTCCAAAAATAAAGGCATCGAACTTGCCGCTTCCCTCAATACCCAGCTCGGCAAAATGATGGATGAAACCAACCGCATCGGCGGAGAAGCACGCAATCTTGCCAACGCCCTCAAAGGCGAACAGAAAACTCAGGGCGATTGGGGAGAACTCATCCTTGAAGACATTTTGCAGCGTTCCGGGTTGATCGCCGGAATCCATTACGAAGCACAGGAAACCCTCCGGGATACCGACGGGAAAGTGATCGCCGGAGAAAATGATAAAAGAATGCGCCCGGATATCATCATCCATTACCCCGACGGCAAAGATGTCATCATCGACAGCAAAGTGAGCTTATCTGCTTATACCGATTATATGAATTGCGAGAGCGAAGAAGCAAAACAGGAGGCTCTTGTCCGGCATATCCGGAGCGTGCGCAGTCATGTTTCCGAACTCGTCCGCAAAGATTATTCCACCCACAACAGCAAATCCGGACGTGATACAGTGGATTTTGTGGTGATGTTCATCCCCGGCGAAGGACCGTTTCAGCTGGCGATGATCTCCGATGTCACGCTGTGGAGCGAAGCATTCAAAAACAAGGTTATGATCGTCAGCCCGGTAAACCTGATGGCACTGCTGAAGATCATCCATATCGCCTGGACCCGGGAAGAACAATCCCGCAATCAGCAGGAAATCCTCGATACCGCCGCTGAATTGCTTGATCGGCTCTATGCATTTTATGAAGATTTCGACCAGCTCGGCAGCGAATTGGAAAAGCTGCAGAATTGTTATGAAAAGACCACCCGCCGCCTGAAACAGGGCACCCGCAATCACAGCATTGTCAACAGCGGAGAAAAGCTTAAAAAACTCGGTGTGCGAATGGCCAAAAACCGCAAAGCTCCGACCCGGCTCATCCCGGAGGAAAACGAAGAACTCCCGGAACTGCCGCTGCAGGAGTAAAAAATTGGTTGGCTGTTGGCTCTTTGGCTGGGAATACTGGGAATTTTAGGAATACTGGGAATTTTAAGTGGGTGAGAGATGGTATGCCGTGCACCCTTTGCCGACAAAAAGACAGGTTTTTTGAGTTTGCAAATGGCGGGGATTGGCAACTGGCTCGGTGAGTGGGAGATTGTGGGAAGTTTTGGGAGATTTTGAGAAGTTTTGAGTGGGGCGATAGTTGGAATGCAGTATCCCCTTTGCCGACAAAAAGACAGAGCGGCTTTGCTCCCAAAATCTCCCAATACCTCTCAAAAATTCCCAAAAAACTCCCATGAGCCGCGTCCGCTCGCACCTTGGGCATCGCATGTGCGGCCGCATGCTGTGCGTGCGCTTTGCGCCACACCACCAGCCCACTCCGGTATCCAAAATCGCCTGATCCACCCGGTGGATGCAGTGTGAGGCAAGGTCGCCGGCAAGTCAAGGCGACGGCAAAGGATCCGTCTTCGCTAAAGCTCCGCCGGGACAAGGTGTACTCGTGTACTCGACTGCTTGTCACGGCGTAATGCAATGAAGCCGGAAGCCGACGACCGCAGACTTGGCAAGAGATTGCCCGCAATGCGCCGCCGCTTAATACCGGTAATGCTCGTTTTTGTAGGGTCCTTCGACCTTGACACCGATGTAATCGGCCTGTTCCTGAGTCAAAGTGGAAAGTTTCGCACCCATCTTGCTCAAGTGAAGCCGGGCGACCTCTTCATCAAGTTTTTTATCCAACAGATAAACGCCGACTTTCCGTTCCGGATTGCGGGAGATATCCAGCTGGGCGAGAACCTGATTAGTGAAACTGTTGGACATGACAAAAGAGGGATGTCCGGTAGCACAACCGAGGTTGACCAGGCGGCCTTCCGCCAGCAGATAGATGCGGTGTCCATCCTTAAAAGTGTAATAACTGACCGGGCAGGAGCTGTCTTTGAAAACAGTTTTTACGGCGTCCGGGCATTTTTCCAATTCGGCGACTTCGATTTCGTTGTCAAAGTGGCCGATATTGCAGACGATCGCCTGATCTTTCATCTTTTTCATGTGTTCCAGGGTGATGATCCGGCAATTTCCGGTGGCGGTAACGAAGAGGTCGGCGTACGGCAGAGCATCTTCCACAGTGCACACCTGAAATCCGGCCATACATGCCTGCAGAGCGCAAATGGGATCGACCTCTGTCACCAGAACCCGGGCGCGTTCATTGCGGAGGGCTTCGGCGCATCCTTTGCCGACATCGCCATATCCGCACACCACGGCGGTTTTTCCGGAAAGCATCACATCGAGAGCCCGTTTGATTCCATCGGTCAAACTGTGGCGGCATCCGTAAATATTGTCAAATTTGCTTTTGGTGACAGAATCGTTGACATTGATCGCCGGGAAAAGCAGTTCACCGCGTTCCATCATCTGCTCAAGGCGGTGAACTCCGGTAGTGGTTTCTTCGGAAACGCCACGGATGGTCTGAGCAAGTTTGGTCCAGCGTCCGGGATGTTCAGCAAGTTCCCGTTTCAAAAGGTCGTTGATGATCTGGAGTTCAGCGACATCGGTCGGCTGATCGAGGATCGAAGGATCTTTTTCAGCGGCAACGCCACGGTGGATGAGCAGCGTGGCATCTCCACCGTCATCGACGATCTGATCCGGACCGGAACCATCGGGCCAGGTGAGCGCATCAAGGGTGCACTGCCAATACTCTTCCAGAGTTTCGCCTTTCCATGCAAATACCGGCACTCCGGCGGCCGCCACTGCCGCAGCGGCATGATCCTGAGTCGAAAAGATATTGCAGCTGGCCCAGCGTACATCGGCACCGAGTGCGACCAGTGTTTCGATCAGCACCGCAGTCTGAATGGTCATGTGCAGACTTCCGGAGATCTTGACCCCGGCCAGCGGTTTGGCGGGACCGTATTTTTCCCGGCACGCCATCAAACCGGGCATCTCATGTTCAGAAATGGTGATATCCTTGCGCCCGAAAGCGGCAAGAGAAATATCTTTTACTTTATAATCCATAAATCCAATCCTTTCAATCTTGAATTTGAGCTATCTTATCCATCACGTTCTGCCACATTTCTCCGGTCAACCGGGAACCTTTCACTGCAGCGGCCGAACCTCCGAGGATCGATCCGCACCAACCGCATTTTTCCATGGTAAATCCCCGGGAAAGACCGTAAAAAATCCCGGCAGCGTAATGATCTCCTGCAGCAGTCGTATCCACTGCAACTCCGCAATCACAAGCCGGAATCCTGATCGCAGCACCCTTGCCGCACATGATCAGAGAACCATCTTTCCCCAGTTTTACAATGGCGATCCGGCACAATCCGGCGAGGTAGTGCAGATTTTTCTCCGGATCATTCACTCCGGTAAGAGCTGCGGCCTCATCATTGTTGCACAGAACCATATCGACATGACGGCCAAGTACATCCGGTAAAGTTTCCCGTTTCTGCCGGGCGATCTCAATACTTGAGAGATCCAGAGCAACCGAACAATTTCCCCGGTGAGCGCAAGTAAAAATATCTTCAAACCCGGCGATCTGCAGCATATATCCCTCCGCAAGCAGCCAGGAAAACTTTGAAAAATCGCATTTCTGCCAGTCAGCGGCCGACAGATTTGTGGAAATTCCCAGATCGGAACGCATGGTACGTTCCGCATCCGGAGTTACCAGAGAGATGCAGTAACCGGTATTTCCGGCTGAAAAAATCAGATATTCGGTTGAAACTCCGCATCCGGCCATCTCCTGACGGAAAAAATTTCCGTCATCATCATTTCCGAGCTTACCAAGAAAGGCCGTTCCGATCTGTAACTTACCCAATGCAGAAATCGTATTGGCAGCTGCCCCACCGGGAGTTCTCAATACCGGAGCCGTCACCGCAGAAAAAATCCGGCGGCGTTCAGCACCATCTATATGAATCGTGCCGCCTTTGCCGCCGGGAATATTCTGCTGCAAAAAGCGATCGTCCACTCCGATGGTATAATCCACCAGAGGCGACCCCGCTCCAATTACTCTGAATATTGACATCAACCGATCTTTGCTGCTTCGCTTTTAAGCAGTTCAATCTTATCCAGCTGCTCCCACGGGAAAATATTTTTTCCGAAATGGCCATAGGCAGCGGTATCGGCATAACACCAGTTTTTGCCGGGATATTTCAGTCCGAGCTCTTCGACCAGACTTGCCGGACGCATATCAAAAACCTTGCGAACCAGCTGTTCCATTTTGTCATCATTCAGCTTTCCGGTACCGTAAGTGTCAACATTGATGCTTACCGGATCTGCCACGCCGATGGCGTAAGCAACCTGAATTTCGCATTTGTCAGCCAGTCCGGCAGCCACCAGATTTTTGGCGATGTAACGGCAGTAATAGGCGGCAGAACGGTCGACTTTGGAAGGATCCTTTCCGGAAAAAGCACCGCCGCCATGCGAACCGACACCACCATAGGTATCGACAATGATCTTGCGTCCGGTCAAACCGGTATCGCCATGCGGCCCGCCGATTTCAAAACGTCCGGTCGGGTTGACGTAGTAGGTGATATCTTCCTTGAGCAATTCAGCGGGAATGACCTCAGCCACCACCGATTTGACCAGTGCGGTGAGCCATTCGACCGGCATATCCGGAGTGTGCTGATGCGAAACCACAATTGCCTGAACCGCAACCGGAACACCGTTTTCGTAGCGGATGGAAACCTGGCTTTTGGCATCCGGGCGCAGATAGCGGTATTTTTCCGGATCGCTTTTACGCAGCCGGGCGAGTTCTTCCACGATTTTGTGAGCATACAAAATGGTGGCGGGCATCAACTCCGGAGTTTCGTTGCTGGCGTACCCGAACATCATTCCCTGATCTCCGGCTCCCTGCTCCTTGTGAAGTCCCTCTCCGGCGGTAACTCCCTGAGAAATATCCGGGGACTGTTTGTGGATGCAGACCATAACTTTTGCGCTTTCGGCAGAAAAGCCGACTCCGGCTTCATTGTATCCGATATCATTCACAGCATCCAGAGCGATCTGCTGCCAATTCACCTTTGCCTTAGTGGTGATTTCGCCGGAAATCACGATAAGATCGGTGGTGCACAGCGTTTCGCAGGCGACCCGGCTCTGGGGATCCTGAGCCAGACAGGCATCCAGAATGGCATCGCTGATACGGTCACAGACCTTATCCGGATGTCCTTCGGAAACAGATTCGCTGGTGAATATGTGAACGTTCTTTATTTTGCTCATAATAACAAGACCTTTTAAAAAATGCTTATCAGCGGGGCATGATCATCGGGATCGGAACTCCGCGACGATTCTGCTTCCAGATGGATTCTCCGGATCCGGAGACAGCGGGCTGATCTTCGCCGAGGCTCTTGGTTTTCATCCGGTTATCGGAAACACCTTTGCCGGCGAGGTAGGAACGGATGGCATTGGCACGGCGTTCGCCGAGGGCACGGTTGTATTCGTCGGTACCGCGGTTGTCGCAGTGTCCTTCAATGACCAGACCGAGCTGAGTATGGTTGTTGAGATAAGCGGCGATCTTGTCCAGATTGGCGGTTTCGGAGGGAACCAGCACATCGGAATCATAGGCGAAATAGATCGTCGGGAATCCGAGATTGTTGCCGCTGGGATCAGCCTGACGCCAGCCGTCGGCATCGGCACCGTTTTCCAAAGCTCTGGGATCGACCCATTTTCCGGAATTGGCATCGCTTTCAAAACCGTTTCCGGAGGTGGCACTGATGCCGCTGGGGTCGGGCATCACACCGCCGACATTATCATTCACGGGGCTGGTATCTTCAACGGTTCCTTCGGGTCCGCATCCGGAAACCAGAGTAACCAGGCAAGTTGCGGCGAACAGAGTGACAAACAGATTTTTCATTTTTACATCTCCATTGTTTTATAGATTTAAAGTTAAAATATTTGTTTCCTCTACAATATAACATCACCCGGAACAAATTTCCATTGATTCAAGCCGAATTGCTGAATAAATTTTCAAAAAAAAGAGACATTGCCGCTTTCTGTTCCCGGGATATGCTTGATTTACACTGCAGTCTGCTGTATATTATAGGCGATTGAACGATAAACAAACCTTATTTGTCCCGGTATCTGACCGGGGCAGAGTCTTACTGAAAGGAATTTTTACTATGCAGCAGATTGATTGGGCGAAACTCGGTTTTGAATTCACTCCGACCCGCAGCAACATCCGTTTCCACTACGCCGATGGCAAGTGGAGCGAAGGGGTGCTTACCGGAGATTACAGCATCAACATTTCCGTTGCCGCCAACGTTCTTCACTACGGACAGGCGATCTTTGAAGGCATGAAAGCTTTCCGCGGCAAAGACGGAAAAGTCCGTATTTTCCGTCCCGATGCCAACGGCCGCCGTCTCAACAGCTCCGCCCGCCAGCTGGTCATGCCGGAATTCCCGGTCGATAAATTTGTCGAAGCTGTCCGCACCGTGGTCAAAGACAATATCGATTACGTTCCTCCCTACGGTACCGGCGGTTCGCTTTACATCCGCCCGGTGATGTTCGGAACTTCTCCGCAGATCGGCGTCAACGCCAGTATGGAATACGAACTGGTCATCATGGTCATGCCGGTCGGAGCCTACTACAAAGGCGGAATCAAACCGGTCGATGCCATGATCTCCATGGATTATGACCGTGCGGCCCCCCATGGTACCGGCCACATCAAAGCCGCCGGAAACTATGCCGCCAGTCTGCTTTCCAGCAAAAAAGCCAAAGAAAAACATTTTCCGATCGTGCTTTTCCTCGATCCCAAAACCCACAAATATGTGGATGAATTCGGAACCAGCAACTTCCTCGCCATCACCAAAGACGGCAAGTATGTCACCAGCAAGTCAGATTCCATCCTGCCTTCTGTGACCAACGATTCTCTGCTCACCGTCGCTGCCGATCTGGGCATGACCGTCGAACGCCGTCCGGTCGCTGTGGAAGAACTCGCTGATTTTGCTGAAGTCGCTGCCTGCGGTACCGCCGTTGTCATCACTCCGGTCGGCAAAATCGTCTGGGGCGATAAGGTCTTCGATTACGGCTGGACTGAAATCGGCCCCACGCTCAAGAAACTTTACGACGAAATGACCGGCATCCAGTACGGCGAACGCCCCGACAAACACAACTGGTTGGTGGAGTGCTGAAAAAATGCAGATTTTCCAGAGCAGACGCGAACTCCAGCAGTTTGCGTTGGCAGCCAAACGTTCCGGCAAAACCATTGCACTGGTCCCGACCATGGGATTTCTCCATGAGGGACACACCTCGCTGATGGATATCGCCAGAAGCAAAGCGGATATTGTTATTGTTTCGATCTTTGTCAATCCGAAGCAGTTTGCCCCGACGGAAGATTTCGACCGTTATCCCCGGGATTTTGAAGGAGACCTTGCCAAGTGCGAAGCGCACGGCGTCGATGTGATTTTTGCTCCGGAAATCTCAGGGATGTACGATGGGGATTCTTCGACCTGGGTTGAGGAAACCGTGCTTGCCAAGCCGCTGTGTGGAGCTTCCCGACCGACCTTTTACCGGGGAGTTACCACCGTGGTCGCCAAATTGTTTCTGCTTGCCCAACCGGATTACGCGGTTTTCGGCCTGAAAGATGCCCAGCAGTGCTTTGTCATCCAGCGTATGGTTCGGGATCTGGATTTCCCGGTGGAGATCATCCCGGCACCGCTGGTCCGGGATACTGACGGTCTGGCTCTGAGCTCCCGCAACCGTTACCTGTCTGCCGACGAACGCAGCCGGGCACTGTCGATACACCGCTCTTTGCTGGCGGCAAAAGAACGCATTCTCCGGGACAGAGAGTTCACCGCAGCAATCGCTGAAGCTGTTGCCACAGTGAGCAACGCCGGCGGAAAAGTGGATTACATCGAGATTCTGGATTGTGATACGATGGATGTTCCCAATGTCAGCACCCGCAAAGTGATCCTTGCCGCTGCTGCATTTTTCGGAACGACCCGACTTATCGATAACGAGATTTTTGAACTCTGAACTTTACGGGAAATAATATGACAAAAATCATCTGGGGTTCTCCCGATTTTGAACAGCAATTACAGGCCCTCTACGACCGTCCGGCATTCCCGCCTGCGGCGGAAGAAGCGGCCCGGCAGATCATCGCCGGAGTAAGAGAGCGCGGCGATACCGCACTGTCCGAATATGCCGAACGTTTTGACCATGTCAAGCTTACTCCGGAAGAATTTTTCATGCCGCTGGATGAGGCAAAGAAGATCGCCGATACGCTGCCGGCAGCCGATAAACGGGCTATCCGGCAGGCATTGAAACAGATCACCGCCTTTGCCAAACTCACCATCCCCCGCAACTGGATGAAAACCATCCGTCCGGGTGTCCGGGCCGGAGAAAAATTCACGCCCATGGATCGGGTCGGAGTTTATATCCCCGGCGGTACCGCTCCTCTGGTTTCCACAGTGCTCCACACCGCCGGGATCGCCAAAGCCGCCGGAGTTAAAGAGATCGTAGCCATCACCCCGCCGGGAAATATGCACCCGGCAGTGCTCTATGCCATGCTGCAGACGGGAGTCACTTCCATCTGCCGTCTGGGCGGAGTTTACGGAGTTGCCGCACTGGCACTCGGAACTCCGACCATCAAACGGGCAGAAAAAATCTGCGGCCCCGGCAATGCCTATGTTACCGCAGCTAAAAAACTGCTCTACGGAGAAGTCGGCATCGACCTGGTCGCCGGTCCCTCGGAAATTCTGATCGTCGCCGATGAAACTGCCGATCCCCGCTTCGTTGCCGCAGACCTGCTCAGTCAGGCCGAACACGGCAGCGGACTGGAACACGCCGTACTGGTCACGACTGATCCGACCCTGATCGACAAGGTCGAAGCAGAACTTTACAATCAGCGCAACACGCTCAAACGGCAGGAAACGATCGACAAGGTCCTCGCCAACGGGATCTTTCTGATCACTGCTCCGGATCTGGATGTCGCTGCAGCCATTGCCGGTGATTATGCACCGGAACATCTGGAGATTCACACCGCCAATCCGGAACCGGTTGCCAAAAAAATCACCGCCGCCGGAGCGATCTTCCTCGGACAGTGGACTCCGGAACCGATCGGAGATTTCTGTGCCGGTCCCTCTCACGTGCTGCCGACCGCTGGAAGTGCAAAACGCTTCAATGGTCTGGAAACAGTAAGTTTCTTCCGCCGCACCAGTTTGATCAAGTACAGCGAAGCTGCGCTCAAACGGGAAGCTGAAATCGCTCACCGCTTCGGAGTTATGGAACAGCTGGACGGTCACGGACGCAGTGCGACCATCCGCTGCAAATAAAAATCCCGGGGAGAAGATCGCATGATCTTCTCCCTGTTTCATCTCGGGGACAAATGAATTTCGACTGGAACAATATCGATTTTATCCGGCTCGCCATCTATCTTGCTCTGGCGATTGCCGGATTTGTCATATTGATCAAAGTGCTCAAATTTGCCGCCGGAATGATCTTCGGCTTTATCGTCACCCTGATTTTAGCAGCACTTTACTACTTTAAAGTCGGAATTTGATTTTGCAAACGATGGCAGGGGCGTTGGCTCTTTGGGCTAGGAATGCTGAGAATTTCAGGAATACTGGGATTTTTAAGTAAGCGACATCTGGTATGCAGTGTCCCCTTTGCCGACAAAAAAACAGAGCGGGATTACTCCCAAAATCTCCCATGAGCCGCGTCCGCTCGCGCCTTGGGCATCGCATATGCGGCAGCATACTGTGCGCGCGCTTTGCGCCGCACCACCAACCAACCTCATGCGGAGCGATATCGCACCGCCGGGCGGGTTTTGCCGAGGAGTCCGCGAGGGGATCCGTCTTCGCTAAAGCTACGCCGGGACAAGGTGTACTTGTGTACCCCGCTTGTCACG
>JAZRNP010000265.1:0-1465 GCA_045648225.1 Victivallaceae bacterium
GGCTGGTACGTTTAACATTTTCCACATATTCGACTTTTGTTTCCGGCAGACATCCGCTGCGGTAATCATCAATACCCAGCTGGGCAGCGACATTTTCAGCGACCGATTCCCGGTCACCGGTGACCATCGCACAATGGCGGACACCGAGGCGGCGCAAATCAGACAACAGAACCGGAGCCTCTTTGCGGATCTTGTCCCGGAAGCCGATCCAGCCGAGAACTTTTTCTCCGCAACTGACATAAACAATACTCATGCCGCTGGCACTTTCCGGATCACTTTCCGGAACCGGCAGACCATTTTCCCGCATCCAGTTGCCCCGGCCGACCCGGCACAACACACCGTTGACCGTACCGGTAACGCCCCGGCCGTGAACTTCGGTGAAACCGGAAACTTCATCCGGAGTAAGTCCGGCTTCATTGGCAAGCTTCATGATCGCCACAGCGGTCGGGTGATTACTGAAACGTTCCAGAGAAGCGGCCGTCTGCAGCAGTTCCGCCGGAGTTACAGCGTCAGCACCCTGAAGTTTGACCACCGACAAGAGGCCGTCGGTCAGAGTACCGGTTTTATCAAACACGAAACTGGTGATTTTGCTCGCCAATTCCAAGTGAGAGATGTTTTTGATAAAAATTCCCAAACGGGCAGCAGCAGCAACCGCAGCCACCACTGCAGTCGGGGTCGCCAGCACCACGGCGCAGGGACAGGAGATGACCAGAAATGCGATCACAGAATTCATATCTTTGCTGAACCACCAGGTGATCCAGGCGATCATCAATACCGTCGGAGTGTAATAACCGGCATAGCGGTCGATCAGGCGGACGACCGGAGTGCGGCTGGCTTCAGCCTGAAGGATCATCTCTTTGACCTTGCCCAAAGTGGTATCGCCGCCGACTTTGGTGACTTCGACTTTGACCGCACCGGTCAGGTTCTGAGTACCGGCAAAGACGTCATCTCCGGCACTTTTTTCCACCGGGACCGATTCACCGGTGATGGAGGCCTGATTAACGGTACTTTCACCGGTAACGATCCGGGCATCGACCGGGAAATTTTCTCCCGGACGCACCATGATATGATCACCGACATTCAGGGTAGTCACCTGAACCTCCTCCTCGCTGCCGTCAGCATTGAGCTTGTGGGCGACGTTGGGAGTAAGTTTGATCAGTTCTTCAATGGAACGCTGTGCTCCGCTGGCAGTACGGGTTTCGATGATGATGGTCACCAGCAAAAAGAATGCAATAATGCCGGCAGTCTGAAAATCAGCACTGACCATCGCTGCCAGAATTGCCAGCGCAACCAGTTCATTCATGTAGACTTTGCCGCGCAGAAGATCCTTGACAGCAGTAATGATAATCGGCAATGCCAGAATAAATGCACCGCAGATCGCAGACATATCCGCTGCAAAACTCTGCTCCGGCAAAAACCGCTGAAGTATGAAGCTGTTGGCAGTCAGCATTCCACCGACCAGAGC
>JAZRNP010000266.1:0-1874 GCA_045648225.1 Victivallaceae bacterium
GCCCTGCAGAATCGGGCCGAAGGCATAAGCCTGACCGAAGCGCTGCATAGTCTTGTAAACCAGGTTGCCGGAATTGAGGTCGGGGAAAATCAACACGTTTGCCGCACCGGCAATGGGACTGCCGGGGGCTTTGGCGGCAGCCACCGAAGGAACGAGGGCGGCATCAGCCTGCAATTCACCGTCGCAGAGGATATCAAGATCATTTTCGGCGACTTTTTTGGCGAATTTATCCGCGGCTTCAGTGACTTTGACCAGAATTTCATTGGAAGCACTGCCTTTGGTGGAAAACGACAGGAAGGCAACTTTGGGGGTTTTGCCGAAAAGCGACCGGTAAGTTTCACTGGTCGCCATAGCGATATCCACCAGCTGATCGGCGTCAGGATTGGGGTTGACGCCGCAGTCGGCAAACAGCAGAACATCATCACCGGCGGGACTGGGAGTTGCCAAATCCATCACAAAAGTACTGCTGGTACTTTTGATACCGGGAGCAGTACCGATGCAGTGAAATGCCGCACGGAGCATATCGGCGGTGGAAGCAATACTTCCTGCGACCAGACCGTCAGCCATTTTGTTGCGGCACATCATCGCACCGAAATAGATGCGGTTGGAAACCATCTGGAGAGCTTTTTCCGGAGTGACGCCTTTGGCTTTGCGCATTTCGTACATTTCGTTGGCGAACTGCTGGAGTTCGGCACTGGCCAGATAATCCATGGTATCGAATTTGCGTTCGGTGACTTTGGCATCGGCGCAAGCAGCGGCGATTTCAGCTTCGGTACCGAGAACGATGATCTTGGCAGCGACTTTTTCTTCGATCGCCTTGTTGGCGGCGATGATCACCCGGGGATCCTGACCTTCGGGGAGGACGATGGTACGGGCGACGGAACGGGCGCGATCGACAAATTTATCAATAGCAGACATGATATGTATTCTCCTGTATTTTCAGATTTTTGATTCAGCCGTTGATGATCTTCTGGGTGGTCTTGGCGATCATGAGCTCTTCGTCGGTCGGCATGACGATAGCTTTGATCTTGCTGTCAGCAGTAGAGATGACACCGGCTTTACCGCGGAAGGTATTGTTGGCCTCTTCGTCGAGATAGATACCGAGCGGAGCCAGCTGGGAAACGATCATTTTGCGGATCTCGAGAGAGAATTCGCCGATACCGCCGGTGAAAACCACCGCCTGAACTTTGCCGGCGAGCATGAAGTAGGAACCGATGTATTTGACAATCCGGCGGACGAACATATTGACCGCCAGCTTGGCACGTTCATTACCGGAATCAGCGGCAGCGAGCATATCGCGCATATCGCCGGTACCGATACCGCCGACGCCGAACAGACCGGATTTCTTGTTGAGGATGTTATCAACTTCAGCCGGGGTTGAACCCAGATCGATCATGCGGATGACCGCAGCCGCATCGATGTCACCGGAACGGGTTCCCATCATCAGACCTTCGAGCGGAGTCAGACCCATGGTGGTATCCACGACTTTACCGCCTTTGATCGCTGCCATGGAGCAGCCGTTGCCGAGGTGGCAGGTGATGATATCAGTATTTTCGATATCCTGACCGAGGAATTTGGCGGTAGCCAAAGTCACATAGTGGTGGCTGGTTCCGTGGAAACCGTATTTACGGATGCCGTATTTTTCATAGTATTCGTAGGGGATGGCATAGAGATATGCTTCTTTGGGCATGGTCTGATGGAACTGAGTGTCGAAGACTGCCACATTGGGAACTCCGGGCATAGCCTTTTCGCAAGCTTCGATGCCCATGAGGTTTGCCGGGTTGTGGAGCGGGCCCAGGGGGATGCAGTCACGGATCGGCTGCTTGCACGCTTCATCCATGATGCAGCTTTCGACGAACTTCACGCCGCCGTGG
>JAZRNP010000267.1:0-3471 GCA_045648225.1 Victivallaceae bacterium
CCGGGTACGGGTACTGGGTTCAACGAAAAAGTTGACGACGGTCATTCCGCGCAGCGCAGGAACTTTTTTAACCCGGCGTTCGGAAACCTCTTTGAACTTTTCCGCAGTATCGAGGATACAGGTGATCTCCTCTGCGCTCAAATCATAAATGCTGAGCAAATCTTTTCTTGTCCACTGCATAATTTACCAAATCCTGTTATATGTTTATTTCCATTTGACATCAAAAATACCATCGCCATCAGCGGAATTGAGACGCACTTTGACCTTGCGTTCAGCCGGCAGCGAAACCTTGAATCCCACATAATCCGCCCGGATCGGAAACTCCGGTTCGCCGCGATCAACCATCACCGCCAGCCGGATCAATCCCGGACGGCCGAAATCGGTCAACGCATCCAGAGCGGCCCGGATCGTCCGGCCGCTGGACAGAACATCATCGACCAGAATGATCACTTTATCATCCACTGCAAACGGGATGTTGGTCTCGTTTATCATCGGCAGAATATCCCGGGTTCCAAAGTCGTCACGATACATGGTTATATCAAGTTTGCCGAATTCCGGAATCAATCCGTTTTCAGCCAATGCCGAACACAATTTTTCAGCAAGCGGAACTCCCATCTGCTGAATCCCGACCAATGCAACTCCCCTGGGATCTCCGGAGAAATCGGCGGCGATCCGACCGGCGATCTGACGGATTGCTTCATCCATCCCGGCGGCATCGAAAAGCTGTTTGCAACTGTCCATTGTCGAATTTCCTGATTTTCAATTAAAAAATAAGCTGTGAAACCTCAACGGTTCCACAGCAGTTTCTCCATATAGCTCCGAACTTCAATCAATTGATCCAAACCGGGGGTAATACCCATCGCTTTCAATCCGGGGAAACTGAATTCCAGATTGCAGGGACCGGTGTAACCGTTTTTGCGCAATGCTTCAAAAGCCTGTTTGATATCAATAACTCCGATATCCGGAGGCAGATGTTCCTCTTTCACGCCGTAATTGTTGGAAACATGGATATTTCCCACCAATCCCCGGGTGATATCTGCTGTAGCGAGAAGGTTTTCGTAAAGATTGGAGTGGTTGACATCGATCGTCAAACGGATATCATCCTTACCGAAAGAACGGACAAATTCCGCAATTTCCGAACTGTGCGGATGACGGTTGTACTGCAGCGGTTTGTAAGGAGCCGTTTCGATACAAAGCGTATAACCGAGAGCAGAAAGTTTGGTGTAAAGTTTTTCAATACTGTCTTTGTAGTAGTCGGCAATTTTACGATCCTGATGGCGGTCGAGGTAATGTTCAACAATTGGACAGGGAGCAAATTCAGCGTATCCGGCGGCGTGACGGTAGGCCATTTCCACAGCCTTGTTCCGTTCGCTCTCATCCGGAGAGATCGCCCCCATGCCCATCACCCCATGGATCGACCAGACTTTGATCCCGGAGTTGCGGAACGCATCCATCGAACTCTTATTTTCCGGAAGCGGATGGGAAATCTCAATCATCTTGAATCCGGCCTTCAATGCCAGTTCCATAAAATCCGGCATCATCGCACCGGCACCGCGTTCTTTGCCGAAAACACAGGTGCACAAGGACAACTCATTAATCGCCATAATATCCAATACCCTCTCTCATTTCAACGGCAGAAGTCTGCCGAAAAGCGACACCTCTCCGGCCCGGCTGATCTCAACCTGACGCAAAGTACCGCTGACACACTCTTTATCCGGTTCAAAATGAACCACAAAATTAGTCCCGGTCCGACCGGTCCACCGGGCGGCATTACGGGCACTTACGCCCTCGACCAGCACCTCGACAGTGGAATTGACCTGCTGTTTCAGCCTCGCTCCGATGCGGAGCTTGAGATCGTCCAGCAGAATATTGTTTCGTTCCAATTTCACCTCTTCGGAAACGGTATCGGCGATCTCCGCCGATTTTGCTCCCGGACGGGGTGAGTATTTGAATATGAATGCCTGTTCAAAACCGACCTCATTCATCAGTTGACGGGTCAGATCGAAATCGGCTTCACTCTCTCCGGGAAATCCGACAATAACGTCGGTGGAAAAGGTCAAATCCGGCATCGCTTCACGCAGTTGAGCCACTTTTTCCAGATAGCTTTGAGCAGTGTACTGCCGGTTCATCGCCCGGAGGATGGTATCCGAACCGCTCTGCAGCGGCAGATGGATATTGCGGCACACTTTGGAACAGTTTTTCAATGCGCTGATCAGACGGCGGTTGAAATAGCTGACATAGGGAGATGTATAACGGATACGAAGCAATCCGGGAATTTCATTGAGCTCCTCCAGCAGTTCAGCAAAGGGCGAATGGTCCTCTGCCGGCGGACGGATATCTCCATTGAGTCCGTAAGCTGCGACATTCTGACCGAGCAGCAGAATTTCTTTCACCCCGGAATCGACCATGGTTCTGGCCTCTTCCAAAATCGACTCTCTGGTACGGCTCACCTCCCGTCCCCGGACATAGGGCACGATACAATAACTGCAGAAGCGGTTGCATCCCCGGGTGATAGCGATCTGTCCGCTCCAGGAAACTTCCCCGTGAGCACCGAGCATTTCTATCTCATCCGGGAAAAATTCCGTATCGGCGATGCGGCTGCGCTCCTGCTGAAGTTTCCGGATGATTTCCGGAACCTGATGCAGCTGCCCGGTTCCAAGTACAAAATCCAAATGCGGCAGTTCCGCAAGCAATTCATCCCCCAGCCGCTGTGCCATACAACCGAGAACACCGATGATAAGTCCCGGTTTGAGCTTCTTGTATTTGCGCATGAAACCGATCTTGCCTTTGGCCTTGCGTTCGGCGGCATCCCGCACACTGCAGGTATTGAAAAGCATCACATCAGCTTCAGCTTCAAGAGTGGTTAAAGAGTGTCCGGCAGCAGTGAGCATGGCTCCGAGAGCTTCGGAATCACGCTCATTCATCTGACATCCGTAAGTTTTGATAAAAATTTTCATCGTTCAAGCAGGATCAAATTATCACGGTGAATAAGTTCAGCTTCGGCGGCACCACCCAGAATTTCGGGCAGTTCAGCGGTATGTTTACCGATGATTTTCCGGCAATCGCTGCTGTCAAAATTGACCAGTCCGCGGGCGAAAGGCCGACCGTCTGTACCACAAACATCGACCGTATCCCCCCGTTTGAAATCGCCATCGATCTGCACAACGCCGGAGGGAAGCAAACTGCCGCCTTTGACCGACACGGCATTCTGCGCACCGGAATCGACAGTGATCTCACCGGAGATCTTGCTGAAAAAACCGAACCAGCGTTTGCGGCCGGGAACTTTATGCTTTTCCGGGAGGAAGAGGGTACCGGTATCCTCACCGTCAACGATTTTCTGCATAATGCTATCGATCCGGCCGTCAGCGATCCACAACCACGCACCGGAAGCGGTGGACAATCCGGCCGCCCGGAGTTTGGACGCCATACCGCCGGTGGAAAGATCCGAATCATCGGTTCCTCCGGCCAGAC
>JAZRNP010000268.1:0-4308 GCA_045648225.1 Victivallaceae bacterium
ATCCTGACCCTGGGAGACATCCATTTTGAAAACATCTCCTACCACGGGACCCCAGGCATCAAGCACCGGACCAAATATTCTCAAGCCTACGCTGATATGTGGAAAAAAGCCATGCCGGAAATTTTCACCACTTCGGCAAAATTGCTGGACAAAGATGTTCCTTTCATCATCCAGCTGGGCGACTTCACACAGGGATATCTCTCAGTCAAAGAGCAGCGGGAAAAAATGCTTCTGGACTCTTTCAACACGGTAAAATCATACTACCCCAAGCACAAACTGCTCTTTTCCAAAGGCAACCATGATGTCAAAGCTTTCGGCCCCAAAATGACAAAAGACAAAGATGGCAAACCGATCCCAGTGATCATCAAAGGCAAAAACGGCAAAGAAAGCGTTGCCATTACCGACGGCTGGGACAACCCGACCTACGCAAAAGTCTTTTCTCCGGTCATCGAAAAAGAGCTCGGGCAGAAAGTTTCCGGAGGCAACTTTGCTTTCCGTCACGGCGAAGATCTCTTCATTTTTTACGACGGTTTGTGTAAACATTCCATCTCGATCAGCTTTCTGAAAAAGACCCTTGCCAAATACCCCAAAAACCGCTACGTGTTTTTCATCACCCATCTGCCGGTATTCGCCTGTTCCCCCGGAGTTCCCGGCTGGCTGGTTCCCCGGAGCAGAGAGATCGCCGGAATGCTTTTCAAGCACAACACGATCGTCCTCGCCGCCCACACTCACGTACCTTCGATAGTGAAAGTAAGCGACGGCAAAGGCAGCATCACCCAGATGGTCGCCAGCAGCATCGGTTACGCCTGGAACACCGGCAAACCGTTCGACTGCCGGGACAAAAACTTTGATTCATTCTATAAAAAACTTCCGGAAAAAACCGCGAACAGCAAAAGATCCAAAGGCTCTCTCGACTATATCAAATCGCTGAAAATCGACACTTTTGAACTTTTCAGCAACGCCAACGGATTCGTCATTCTCAAAGTCCGGGACAACGGAGTCGATGCTGAGTTTTACACCGATCCCTCCGGCAAGCCTGCCGCAGTGAAAAAGTTGAAATAATCCATCAAATCCATTCAAAACCGCTCTTTCGACGCAACCGGGAAATTCCGGTTGCGTTTTTTGTTGTTTTTTGTCGCTTTTTCTGTGGAAAAATGCATCTGTACGTGCTATATTAAATATAATGCTGTGTGTATACAACTTTTTCCCGAAAGAAAGGTTTTAATCGTGAAAGAATACAAAGTAGGAATCATCGGTTTCGGTACCGTAGGTGCCGGAGTGGCAGAAAATCTGCTCAACAATGCCGATGTCATCGCCAAACGCACCGGAGTCCGACCGGTTCTCGCTAAAATCGCCGATCTGGACATCACCACCGACCGCGGAGTAAAAATCCCCGACGGAGTTCTGACCACCGATGCCATGAGCGTCATCGACAGCTGCGATATCATCGTGGAACTGGTCGGAGGCACCACGGTCGCCAAAAAATTCATCCTGGAAGCTCTCAAAAAGGGTAAATCCGTCGTGACCGCCAACAAAGCCCTGCTCTCTCACTACGGTGAAGAGCTCTTTGCTGCCGCTGAAAAATCCGGCGCAGACCTCTGCTACGAAGCCAGCGTCGCCGGCGGCATCCCCATCATCAAAGCTTTGCGCGAAGGACTGGTCGCCAACCGTATCGAGCGGATCTACGGCATCATGAACGGAACCTGCAATTACATCCTGACCAGGATGGAACGGGAAGGCTCCAACTTCGCACCGGTTCTCGCTGATGCCCAGAAACTCGGATACGCCGAAGCCAATCCCTCACTGGACATCGATGGTTTTGACACTGCTCACAAAACCAGCATTCTGGCCTCTCTTGCGTTCGGCAAATGGTTCTCGCAGGAAGATGTCTACGTCGAAGGCATCCGGGATCTGGAACTGTCCGATCTCTCCTACGCCGATGAACTCGGTTACCGGATCAAACTTCTGGGAATCATCAAAAATGAAAACGGTGCAGTTCAGATGCGGGTACACCCGACTCTGGTTCCCAAACAGGCTCTGCTGGCCGGAATTTCCGATGTTTTCAACGGTGTTCTCATCGACGGTGATACTGTTGGACAGACCCTTTTCTACGGCCGGGGAGCCGGTCGCAAAGCCACGGCCAGTGCCGTGGTTGCCGACATCACCGATGCCGCAATGAACTACGCCTGCAACTGCCGCCAGCGGGTCCCCAGCTTCCGGGAAGGAGCTCAGTTTGACCGGGCGTTGACCATCGATGAAACGGTCAGCCGCTTCTATCTGCGGCTTCAGGTAAAAGACACTCCGGGAGTGATCGCCTCCATCGCCCAGATTCTGGCCGATCGGAACATCAGCATTTCCAGCATGATCCAGCACGAGAACCAGTCCGGCAGTACCGATTCGGTTTCTCTGGTCATCCTGACTCACCCGGTAAAAGAACGCAATATGCGTGCCGCATTGTCTGAACTCGGAGTGCTTTCGGTAAACAGCTCTCCGGTTAAACTTTTGAGAATTGAGGATATTTGACAAATGGGATTTCATACTGTTGAAAAAATCGGCGGGACCAGCATGACCCGCTTCGGGGAACTTCTGGACAACATCTTTATCGGTTCCCGCAAGCCTAACGAACTCTATAACCGCATTTTTGTCGTCTCCGCTTACGGTGGTGTGACCAACTTGCTCCTTGAAGACAAAAAAAGCGGAGAACCGGGTATTTACGGCAGCTTCGCCGCCGGAAACAACGATGAATGGCTTGAAAAACTGGAAAACACCCGGGCCAAACTTATCGAATTCAACCGTTCTTTTGAATCGCTCGGTCTCGATCAGGCTCTGGCTGATGCTTTCGTCAACGAGCGTATGGACGGAGTGAAAAGCTGTCTGCTCCACCTGATGCAGCTGCGGACTTTCGGTCACTTCAACTCCAGTGCCTATCTGCCTGCCGCCCGGGAACTGTTGAGTTCGGTCGGAGAAGCACACAGTGCTTACAATTCAGCATTGATCCTGAAAAAACATGGTGTCAATGCAGTCTTTGTCGATCTCTCCGGATGGAAAGACGGCGAATCCGGAACTATGGAAGAGAACATCTCCCGTCAGCTTGCAAATCTGGATTTCGCCACCTGTATGCCGATCGTCACCGGATATGCCAAGTGCGCCGAAGGTGTAATGGCCAAATTTGACCGCGGCTACAGCGAAATCACTTTCAGCAAACTGGCCGTTGTCACCGAAGCAAGAGAGGGCATCATCCACAAGGAATTCCACCTCTCCACCGGTGATCCCAAACTTATGGGTGTTGACAAAGTCCGCACCATCGGACACACCAACTTTGACATTGCCGATCAGCTTTCGGACATGGCGATGGAAGCGATCCATCCCAAAGCCTCCAAAGAGATGGAGCGCAACGGCATTCCCATCCGCATCGACAACGCCTTTGATCCGGGGCACCCCGGAACTCTGATCAGTCAGGACTTCATCTCTCCTGAACCCAAAGTCGATATGATCTGCGGACGTAAAGACATCGTCGCAATCGAAGTTTTTGATACCGAAATGGTCGGTGCCATCGGTTATGACTACCGTCTGCTCACCAGTTTTGTCCGTCACAATGTGAGCTACATCGCAAAAAATACCAACGCCAACACCATCACCCACTACGTCTCCGAAAAGACCAAAGGCTTGAAAGCCTGTCTGGAAGACCTCAACAGCAGCTACAGCGGTGCGAAAATCACCACCCGTCCGGTGGCGATCATCGCCGTGATCGGCAGCAACATGAAGATCCCCGGCTTCCTCTCCCGTGCCGCCAAAGCTCTGGCCGAAGCCGATATCAACGTGCTGGCTCTGGATCAGTGTATGCGTCAGGTGAATATGCAGTTCATCATCGACCGCAACGACTTTGAAAAAGCCCAGAAAGCCCTGCACCGGGAACTTGTGGAACTGCAGTAAAACGCTTATATTGCCCATTGAGGAGATGATGTTATTATGAAAATGAGCAAACTGGTCGGCCGCCGACTCAAAGAAGTACCCAAAGATGCAAAAACCGTCAGCCACCAATTTCTGGTGCGCGGCGGTTATATCCGTCCGGTTTCCGCCGGAATCTACGATATTCTTCCCGCCGGAAAACGGATCGTCGCCAAAATCGAAGCGATCATCCGGGAGGAGATGAATAAGATCGACGGTCAGGAAGTCCTGATGCCGGTCGTGCTTCCCGCCGCACTGTGGGAGGAATCCGGCCGTTACGCTTCTGTCGGTGCCGAACTGCTCCGCTTCAACGACCGCAACGACAAACCGATGATCCTCGCCATGACCCATGAAGAGTGC
>JAZRNP010000269.1:0-6558 GCA_045648225.1 Victivallaceae bacterium
CCAAGGAGTTGAGTAGATTTCTTGTCTTCCTAAGACCGCTTGGCCTCCGACTTGTTCTGCGTGGAACTTTCGCTGATGATCGGCGTGGAACCGTTGCGTATGACCGTTTCGCACTGTTCGGCGGCCTGCGCATCCCGGATATGGAAGTCTTTGCCGCCGATTTTAAAGAGCTTGCCTCTGAATGAGGACTGCTGCATGGTATCAAACAAAATGGAAAAGTTCCAATACTCTTCAGGAACAAAGGACTGCACTGCCCGTTCCCGTTCCACGACCATGCGCAACGCAGCCGACTGGACCCGGCCGGCACTGCTGCCTTTTTCCAGTTTGCGCCAGAGCAGCGGGCTCACCTGATAGCCGACAATGCGGTCAAGCACCCGGCGGGCCTGCTGGGCATCGACCAGAGCGAGATTGATATCACTGCGGTTGGCAATGGCCTGTTCGACGGCGTTGCGGGTGATTTCGTGAAAGGTGATCCGGTGAAACGGTTTTTCCTTTTTCAAAGTCTCCGAAAGTGCATTTTTCAAATGCCATGCGATCGCCTCTCCTTCGCGGTCAGGGTCTGTTGCCAGATAGATTTCGTCTGCTGCAGCGGCCGCTGAACGCAACTCTTTAAGAATGGATTTGCTGCGCGGAGTGTCGGTATATTCCGGAGTGAACGAATTTTCTATATCGATGCCGAATGCGTGTTCCGGCAGGTCACGGACATGGCCCATGGAGGCGATTATCCGGTAATCACTTCCCAACATCCGGCTGATGGTTCTGGCCTTGGTTGGAGATTCTACGATCAGCAGTTTTTGCATAATTCAACGCTATTCCATATATTAAAAGTTGCTATTCTTTTCATTTCAAGCGTGTCAATCCACGCATACACGGTTTACTGTAATACTTATTTGCTCATCTTGCAAGTGCTAATATAAAAAAAATTGTTAATTTTCCGGATTTGACTGGTTTTTTTGGTGGTATGGACTATATTAATAAAAAACAACTGCGTAAGGAATATTGAAATGAACCGATTTTTTTGTATTGCTGTTTCGGGAATGCTGATGGTGCTGGCCGGATGCGCTTCCGGAGATATATTGAGTGATTCCGATTTGACTGTCGAGGCTCTGGAAAGCAAAATGGCCGCCCGGGTCGATGCCGGCGGAAACTATAAAAAAAGTAAAGGATTTCTTTTCCGGCAGATCGTGAAGATCCCGCAATTTCTCGACGATGATCTGGAAACGATGGTAGAAACCAAAATGCTGCTGCCGGATAAATTCCGGATCACCACGCTTCAGGATAATGAGCCGGTTCAGATCATCTGTTCAAATGGCAGCAAGGCGTGGATGGCTGATACTTCCAGTAAAAAACTCAAGGTCATTTCCGGAGAACAGCATCAGCAGCTGCTCACCTTGTCCAAGCTGGCGATTCCCGCATTCGGATATCGCAACATCTTTCAGAATATTGAAATATTCCGCTGTTCCAACGATGAGGGCGAATTCTATTTGCTCAAATGCACCGGAAGAAACGGAAATATTTTCCATCTCTATGTCGATGCAAAAGATTTTCTGCTGCGCCGCATGAGTGGTAAAATGAAGGTCGGTTACGGCGAATTGAATTATGATTCCCGGATCACCGGTTATGTCCTCCAGAACGGTGTGATGATCCCCAAAATCACCGAATCTGTTCAGAATGGTCAGAAACAGGTCGTTGAACTGGTGACTTACGAACTCAATCCGACTTTTTCGGAGTTGGATTTCATGCCTCCAGTGTTTTAATCTAAGGTAGATGCAATAAAAAAGGGATGCGGCATATCAGCCGGCGTCCCTTTTGGTTTCTGGCGTTTTTTCTCAGCGCAATTTTTGGGTCAGAACCGGTTTGCCGGAATTATCGGTGTGATATTCGATATAAATGCTGTCTGCGGAGACTTTGAGCATGGCAAATCCGGTGAGTGATCTGAATTTATAAACATTGAAAACCGGCAATTCAAAAGTTTTCATATCATCGAAAGAGGGTTTGAATCTTTTCTGGGCGATCCTTTTGTCTCCGATCTTTTTGCAGTAGGCATCAAATCCGGACAATAATATCTCCGGTTTTGCTCCCGGGATCCAGTTCTTGCCGATACTGCTCACCACTGCCTGCGTGAGCTGTTTGCCGTTGCGTTTGGCTTGGATGATTGACGGCACATGGGTGTGCGCCGCAATGATTATGGCGTTGCGATCAAGCAGCAGCTGGCGGATTTCTTTAAAATCCTTGACCAGCCAGGCCGGATTTCCCATACAGCAGTTGAGTACCGGCAAATGGGTGATGAAAAAGGTGTGCCGGACATCGGTATTGGCGGAGAGGATCTTTTTCAATTCAAGCAGACTCTGTTTTTTGGGGAGGAAGGCATCAAAAAAGATGTAGAGATCTTTGTTGTGCCGTACGCTGTAACTGCCGGTGACTTTATCAATGCCGAGTTCATTGGCAATGAGCGGAAAAAAGGCGTTGATGGTGGGCGTTCCGCTGTTACCTTTGAGCATTCTGACATCGTGGTTGCCCCGCACCGGTAAAAGTTTGTGGTTAGGAAAATGTTTTTTGATGGTGGCAAAACCGTCTCTGATCATCTTTTCCTGAAGCTCAATTGTATCGCAGTCACCCTGCACAAAATCGCCCGCCTGAATGATAAATGGAACATTTTCATCCAGCTGACCGGCGGCAGAAGCGAGCAGTTTCGGTGTCGCCTCTTTCCACATATCGCAGTTGCGGATACGTTCTTTGGCTCGATTCGGGGTCACTGCCGGAGTTTTGTGGTATTCCATGCCATCATAATGCAAGTCACCGAGCACCATCACCTTGTATTCATCTTTGGCTGCGGCCGAAGATCCGCATAATGTGATCACTGCGGCGAACAATAAAAAGAGTTTTTTCATGATATTTCTCCTTTTGAGTAAAAAACTGTCCGTTTAATATAACATCATTTTTTTTTAATGCCAACAATAACCGTTTATTATGATATAAAAAAACTGCGGGACGGTTGCCGCCTCGCAGTTTTGGTCCGGGAGATTTTTCAGGGACGTTTGATTATTTTGTTGTATTCGAGCAGATTGTTGAGGACGGCTATTTTGTCCCGGACATCTCCCATAATCACCACCATGCCTTTACCCGCCGGACGGGCGATGATAAAGGGCATTTCACCACCCTGTCTGGTCGCCTGCCGGGCAAGTTCGACCCATTTCTCCGGCTGAGCGGGAACGAAGTTGCCGCTGGGAGTGCTCCAGATCGATTTTTTCAGATTGACGGGTTTGCCGTTGAAATCGGGGGCGATCCAGGTCGGCTTGCGTACCCGTCCGGCATTTTCCACAAATTTGACATTGAATGTCGGGTCTTTGAACTGCTTGGAAAGCTGATCGATCCAATGGTAACTGTCGAAAACGGCAATCGCTCCGTCGTTGACGGCGGGCAGAAGTTTGTTATGATAAAATTCCAGCGGGATCTTATTCTGATAAGTTTCGATAACAATCATTTTTGCATCAGAGAGATCCGCTTTGGCGGCACCTTCGGGACCGAGATATTTGCGGAACTGCCAACCGGCATTGAGATAGTGTTTCTGCTGGGCATCGAAGCGTTCACCTTTGGCGATTTTCGGCGTGGCGATCCAGACCAGACGGCGTTCGGGCAGGGACTTGCCGGAGAAAATAAAGGTTGCTCCCTGACCGACATCCTGATGTGCCGGAACCGGGAAGCCGCTGGCAACCGGTTTGCTGTTGCGGATGACGACCAGTTTCCATTGGGCACCGGCTTTCGGGGTAACTCCGAGCGATTTGAACGGCAGCGTGATATTCATCACCCAGCGGTCTTTTTCAAAGGTGGTTTTGCTGCTAAATTGGCAATTCCATTTGCTTTCGTTGCCCATGGCATCGAAGGTTCCGCCGTTGAGGTTGACGCAGAGCTGACGGAAGATGGTTCCGTTGTTGAGGTCGAGGAACATTTCGATCATATCGTCATTCCACAATTTGACATCTTTGCCGGTTTTGCCTTTGCGCAAATTGGCCATATCCGGTTCCAAGGCGGTGATCTGGAGCTTCAGGGCATCTTTTGTGTAGTATGCTTTCATCCAGGTCGGATGGGGCTTGGCTTTGGAGTTGGCCTTGCCGCTGAATTTGAAACGTCCGAGTTTATCGAATTCGTTGTCGCCCTTTAACAGCGGCAGATTGACGATGACAGCATTTCCTTTGGCGACACTGTACTCTTTTTCCCAGCGGTCAAAGAGGATTTCTTCAAATTTGATCTCTTTTTCGTGTCGCTTGCGCAGTTCCGGGTCGGTTTCACTTTTGACTGCATCAAGAGCCTTTTTGAATTGGCTCCGGGCAAATTTGATCAATCTCGGATTTATCATCAATTTGGCTGCGCTGCCGGAGGCGGCTCCGAAATAGGTGAGGTGAAGCGGCATGGAATCCCAGGCTTTGGCCATTTCAACGTGATAGGCTTTGAGAGCATTTCCGCCTTTGCCGTAGACGGTGGAACACCAGTCATTAAGGATATCGTCGATCTTTTCATCAGCGTTCCAGATCAACCGGGCGTAGATGTAATTGGCAAGACGGTGGGCGAGGGGTTTCTGATTTTCCCGGAGTACTTTGGGGCGGATGTTGATACCGAATTCGGTTTTCATGCGGACAAGTTTCATATCCCGGAAAGTTTTCATTTCCTCTGCGAGCATATTCCAGAACGGCAGATAGACCGGTTCTTTGAATACATCAAACTCATATCCGTAGATGCCCATGGGAGCTTTTTCCTGCCATTTGCGGAGAGTTTCCATGGATTTCTGATTGATAGCACATTTTTTATCGGCGAGTTTGTGGACATAGCAGCGGTTGTACTGGCAGTATTCGACATATTCCAGATACTTGACCGGGGCAGTCGGGACGGCGCGGTATTCCTGATAAGCGATGCCGCCGAAAAGGGTTTCCGGATAGTGTTTGCGGATGGCTTCGATCAGCTTTGCATAAAATGCATACCATCTGGCGGAGGGATCTTTAATGACAGTACATTTTTCACATTCACAGCGCAAGACGATGTCCGCCGGGAAGGTGTTCAGCATATTGAATCCCTTGGTCTTAATGATATTGAGGTGCTTTTTGACAATGTAATCAAAAAATTCCGGATTACTCCAGCATCCGGCGTAACCGGCTTTGGTGCGTTTGCCGTTGATAAGCGAAAAGAGTTCCGGCTTGGTGTCAAAAAGTTTGCGGTCAACGCTGACCCAGTGCTGCCCGTCAAGTTTGTAGAATCCGGCATTATCCCGGATTTTAGGAGTGCGGGATCCGCCATTCATGAAGTTTCGGGCAAGCCACATTTCGGACGGCACATGATTGTGCATGCCGCAGGGAGTCATCTCCCGGAAACGGAAACTGGGGGTGGAGGTGTAGGATAATTCCGGCAGTTCATATTTGAGCTGTCTGGTGATGAATTCACCATCTTCTCCGGGCCAGAACCAGCGGACGCCCAACTGTTTCTGCAAAAAGGAGTAAACTGCGTAAAGCGCACCCCGGGGCACGTCACCTGTCAGATAGAGTGAACCGTCAATGGTTTTGACGGAAATCATTTCGGTATTGCTCTTTTTCAGCGCAAGAGTTTCCGCCATTTTCTGTACTGCGGGGGATGTGGCGAGCGAACCGATGATAATTTGTTTGGCTTTGACTTCATCAGAATTTACGATTGCAAAATCGGCTCCGGAAATTTTTTTGAGCGCAGTCTGCAGCTCTTTTGCCGCATATTTCTCGGCGGCATCAGCTTTGACCGGGATCACGATCTGCCAATTGGTTTTACCGTTGTCAAAGAGCGTTGCCGCATCTGCCGCAGCAAAAGCGAGCAATGAGAGAATAAAAAGTGATAATTTTTTCATTTTTTATCTTTCTTCAAACTTCATATAAATTATGGATATTTGTGTTCAACATAAATTTGGACAGAAGCCCGCCCGACCCGATTTTCGGCATGGGCGTCCAAGAACAGATAGTTGGTACTCTTTCCCTGCGTATGGTTATTCCCGACACGGCAGCTGGTGTCGAGCAAATTGTAAGTTCTGGAATTGCCGATCACAATCGAAACGTTGCCTTTTGCTTCATAGGCGCACATTCTTTTTGCGGGATATTTATCTTTGTGCAGCAGAATTCGCGGCGCATTGGATGAGTATTTTTTTTTACCGGAAGAGTTGTCATAGAAGTTACAGACATATTGGTTGAGATTGTAACTGCTGCTGTTGTTGCCGGAGGTTGCCGGATTTGTTGATACCTGAGAGGGACATTGGAACGGAGTATTGACCAGCATCGGAATTTTGCGGCTGGAGTGTTTGGTCCAATCGGTTGCATATTTCGGACTGCCGTAAAGCAACGTCAAATGGTTGCCCCATCTGCGGATATCCTGATTCACCGGCACGATGTTGGGCACCGCAGTTCCGTAATCGTGGTAGTATTGATGGAAATATTTTCCCACCTGTCCTAAATTGGAAAGGCACGAGGCGGTGCGCCCCCGATCCCGGGCGCTCTGCAGAGCGGGCAGCAGCATTGCTGCCAATATGGCTATAATAGCAATAACAACCAG
>JAZRNP010000270.1:0-5542 GCA_045648225.1 Victivallaceae bacterium
CATCATAGGTCTGACTGCGGATGATATCGCCGCCCTTAGTCAGATCCTGCAAGGCGATGTAACCGGAAATACTGGTCTCTTTAAGCAGTACGATGAACTCATTTCCCAGTGCCGGCAGCACATTTTTGAATGCCTGCGGCAGGATCACTTCCCGCATACCCTGCCAGTAGGATAATCCGAGACTGCGGGCGGCTTCCATCTGACCTTTGTCGATCGCCATGATACCGCTGCGGATGATCTCCGCCACATACGCTCCGGAATTGATACCGAATGCCAATATCGCCACCAGCACCTTGTCCACATCCAGCGAACCGAAAATGACAAAGTAGATAATGAGCAGCTGTACCACCACCGGGGTTCCCCGGACGACAGTCAGATAAATTTTGCACAGTAAATCGGCGAACTTCATTTTGCCGGTCTGAATGGCGGTACACCGGACGACCGCCACCGCATAACCGATGATGATGCCGAGCAGTGTGGAAAAGAAGGTTATCTGCAGCGTCGTCAGAAATCCCCTCCACAAATAACCCCAGCGTTGGTCTTTGACAAAGTTGATGTGAAATGTCTCCTTGAGCCCGAGCCAGAAGGTTTCCTCTTCGGAGATCTCCGCGGGAGCAATTTCAGTATGATGATGTTTGTATGAAGCGATGATCTGCTCCAATTCGCCGGATTTTTTCATTGCGGCAAGTTCGGCATTAAACTGGTTCAGCAGCTCAGGATTCTTTTTGCTGACGGCAAAGGCGTATTCTTCGTAGGTCAACGCCTGCGGCAGGAGTTTCAATTCCGGACGTTGTCTGACAAAAACTTTTGCCGGTTCGCTGTCAATTACCACCGCATCCAGTTTGCCGGCAATCAGAGCCGCAACCGCCACGGGGGCATTGGCAAAACGTTCCGGCTCTTTGATATTCTGGCTTATGTAGAGGTCGCCGGTCGTTCCGTGCTGAACTCCGATTCTCAGTTTTTTAAGGTCGGCACTCTCCTTGATCTCCGATTTTTCAGGGACGATGATCAACTGCTCGGCAATAACATAAGGCAATGTGAAATTGACCCGTTTTTTGCGGTCTTCATTGACGGTGATCCCGGAGGCGGCGATATCGGCTTTACCCGTCTGCACGGCGGTTATCACCGAATCAAAACTCATATTCTGAATACTCAGTTCATAACCGAGTCTTTCGGCGATCGTCCGGATGATTGCCGGATCGATGCCGTCGATTTTGGTTCCGGTAACATATTCATAGGGTGGGAATTCCGCATTGGTCGCCATGACCAGTTTCGGCTTGGATTTATCCTTGCATCCGGCAAACAGCAACATTGCCGTCAGGATTAGCAAATTGAAATATTTCATAAAAAGTCCCCTCAAAAAATGACATTCATATAAGATAATGCCGATGAAACTTTTTTTCAACTGCATCAGGTACAGATTTTGTCAGTAATCAGTTAGAAGGTTTGACCGGTTGCCGTTTCAACGTTTTGGCGGCATCACCCAGACCACCGAGGTTGGTCATGTCGGTATAGCCGAGCTCTTTCAACGCTTCCATAGCGATTCCGACCCGACGTCCGCTGCGGCAGTAGAGGTAAAGCGGAACTGATTTCTCCGGAGCAACGCCGCTGATTTTTTCAGCAATTTCAGTGTGCGGAATATTCACCGCTCCCGGCAAATATCCATCTTTGAATTCTTCTTCACTCCGGACATCGATGAGAATACCGCCGTTTTTCATGCTGATCTCTGAATTCTTTTTTACCCGGCATCCAGTAATTATCACTGTCAGCAGGAACAATACAACCGCAAATGCAATAAATTTCATAATAACAGCTCTCCTTTTTGGTCACTTTTTATTAATTTATCATCCGGAACTGTAAAATGCAAATTTATTTACTTCCCGGTTCCCGGAAAGATTTTTTGCAGTTTTTAGCGAAAATTTGTGATTTTTTTTGGAATATTGCTTGACAAAATCATGTTACGGTATTACATTATGTGTTATCACGAGGCGTGATAGCCAAGAGGTTAGGCAGCGGTCTGCAAAATCGCTTAGATCGGTTCGATTCCGATTCACGCCTCCATTTTTTGTGCCCTGATTCGTGAGAATTGCTGTTGATACACTCCAAAACTTCTCAAATCTCCCACCGGAGGATATAAAAAACAGGCTGCCGCAATTTTTTTTGCAGCAGCCTGTTGCTGTTATTTCCGGAATTTCTGTGCTTATTTAAGCAATTCCAATGCTCCGGCAATCATGGTTTCACCAACGGTGCGGTCAGCTAATCCTCTGCTGGGACTGGTTTCGTAACCGCCATTGCCGTAATGCCGGGGCAATCCGACATAACCGATTTCGCCCATGCCCAAAGCGGCAATGACTGTGTACGGATATTTGGAACCTTCCCGGATCGCATAGCCGATTTCGACAAAGGGTTCTGCCGGCAGAGAGACGAAAGCAAGTTCATCACCGAAAGTGATTGCGATCTGATGTTCGATACGCTTCGTGGTGATAGGATTTTCCCGGCACTCGATTGCCTTCTGAGCAAAAAGTTTCTTTACCGCAGGAACTCCCCGGGCGATATCTTCACTGGTCATATCCCGACCGGCTTCCATCTCGGCATCTTTATTTTCTTCGTAGACCCGTTTGGCTTCGGCATACTCTTCGTCGCTGAGCTGGAGATAGGGGGCCTCAAAGTCGGAACGTTTCACCGTGATGGCTGTGTTTTCCACTTTGTGCAGACGGTAAAGTGATGCCAGAATAGCTTGCGCATAACCTTTGCCGATGCGTTTGGCTTCGGCGTAGCTGGTCTGATCCGCCAGAGTGGAGGTGTCGAAATGGTTGATATTTCCCTGCGGTGCGATAATGGTCATCACCGGAATATCATATCCGGTTTCTTTCTGGATTTCCGCTTCCATCCGGCCCGGCCAGTCGGCTGAGACCATATTGCCGCCGATGGTGTCGGTGTGGTTGGAAATATTGGCAAGCAGCAGAACCGGAAGTCCCTGCTGACGGATCTGCATCATGATGATTTTGGGATCGATTCCGCCTTCGGGGTGGGCGATATCCGGATTGAGTTTGCCGGGATTGGTCAACGTTTTGCCGTTTTTCATGATGTAGCGGCGGTTGAAAGAGAGCGTGGTGCATTCGGTGTCGGCTACATAAAGTTCCGCCGGAGCAAGTGAGGCCCAGGCGTTGCGCAGAGAAGCAACAGTTTTTGCTTTTACTGTCGCAACATATTCCGGATCAAAGGGCTGATTGAAAAAGGTGGTGACATAGGGGCCGGTATGGGTGTGGGTCGCACAATAAAGAACCTTGCCGGCCAGAGGAGATTTCTCTGCGGCGAGCATCGCATCGATATCATCGGAAAATGATGCACTGAACAAACAGAGGTCAAAAGAAACCACAGCGGTACATTCTGCTCCGTTGCGGAAAACCGCCGTTTTCACCGCAAGCCGGTCATAAGCTCCGGTGTTGGGGCGCAAATTGAAATATCCGGCCAGCAGCAAACCGCAACGGGGAGTGATATCCTCCCGGGCAAAACCGAATTCAAAATTACTCATGATAAATCTCCTGTAATTTATTGTTGGAAAAACAAATCTGTTTTAAAATATACCTCTAATGTTAAAAATCAAGTCTCCCCGGTAAAAATAACCGTTTATTTATAATTGCCATAAGGTATTCAGCTTGACAAAATCCGGGTTATATGCTAATTTACATGGAATAGTCATTGTTTTGAAACTTTTCACAATATTATATAAGGAAAAATTGTCAATGAAAAAATTTCTGCTTTTGTTGATGGTGGTTTTGAGTGCAGTCTGCCTCGATGCCAATCCGGTAACTCCCCGCAAGCGTTACCGGGCTGATTTTGAAGCCAGGACTATCCACAAGGCCTATCCGCAGGATTGGTTCTGTCAGGGGGTCAAATTGGATAAAGCTGAATATCCTGGAATCTCGTTCCGCTTTGTCAATGCAAAAAATCGGGAGGTCAGACCCGCCGTAAAACGTCCGTATTATCTGGTTTTCAGTGACAAATTCACTCCGGGAAGTTTTGAGTTTTACGCACCGGATGATGCCGCGAAACTGATGCTGCTCAAGTCCGGAGTTGTCGTCCGTAATCTGAAGGTCACTGAAGTACCCATCGGAAAAGATCTCGCACTTCCGACCGATTATCATGTTACCGGTCCTGCCCGCAATGCGGTGATCAGCGTCAACCCGGACAATACTGTTGTCTTTGACGTCGGTGCCAATGGCGTGGTTGAAACCTTGAGCGTTCCGGTCGATGGCGGCAAACGTTACCGGCTGACCGTTTACGGCGGACGCAGTTTCCGGGGCGGCAAACGTTCTTCTCTTCTGGTGCGTTACTACTTCCGCAAGACGGCGGAAGGCAAGCCCGTTTCTTCCAACAAAGAGGCTCTCCGTATCGCCAATCCGGCAAAACCGCTGGTGTATGATATCCTTGCTCCCAAGGGGGCAAAATGGTTCAGCCTCTGGTGCATGTGGGGCAATTTCCACAGTTATAAACTCGAAGCTCTTTGATGAAAGGCCGATAAAATGAAAATATTCCATACTTTACTTGCAATTTTTTGTGTCGCTCTGCAGCTGCACTCTGCACCGTTGACCATCGCTGTGAACGGCGAAGCCGCCGGGCACATCGCCATTGATGTCAATGCTCCGCGCCCCGTGAAGTTCGCCGCTTCCGAACTTCAGAACTATTTGCGGAAAATCACTACTGCCCGCTATCCGGTGCAGCACAACGCCAACGGCTGGAAAGAGACCATCATTATCCTCGGAACCAAAGATTGTGCTTTTGTAAAACCTTTCCTGACCGGCACGATCCCCGGAACTCTCGAAAAATTGATTTATGACGGTTATGCGGTTTTCAGACGCGGCAACAAACTTCTGATCATCGGCAACAATACCCGCGGTGTCCTGAATGGTGTTCACCGTTTCATCTACAAACACACCGACTTTATCTGGGTGCGTCCTTTCAAAGAACTGGCGATCCACTCGATCGACCCCAATTTGAAACTGGAGGTCAAAGACTACATCGACAATCCGGAATTCTACTTCCGCGGCTGGGGTGCCAACGGCAATATCGCCATCCGCAGTGAAGAATATTTCATGTATGTTTCCCGTCTGTGCAACAACAAATCCCCCGGCAGTCATGTTGATTCTCTGCTCGGTCGTATGTTCGATCACGGCCTGGTTATGGAATTCGGCGGCGGTCACAATATGTCCAGCCGCTGGCTCCCCAAGAAAAAGTACGGACAGACCAATCCCGAATACTATATGCTGCTCGACGGTAAACGCCGTACCACCGGACGGGTCAATCTCTGCTATACCAATCCGGAGATGACCAAGACCTTTATCAAGGAAACTATCAACATTGCCAAAACTCTGCCCGACTATTACGAGACCATCAACATCATGATCGACGACACCCCCATTTGCTGTGAATGTCCCGAATGTGAAAAACCGATCAAACTGTCCAACGGCAAAACCATCACCAAGAGCGATGACGGTTTCCGTTCGACCCAGTTCTATATGTTTTTGAATCAGGTTGCCCG
>JAZRNP010000271.1:0-10455 GCA_045648225.1 Victivallaceae bacterium
GCTGAAGTCAAAGCCAATGGCGGTATCTCCATTATCGGCGGTGGTGACAGCGTTTCCGCGGTCAAAAAATCCGGTCTGGCTGACAAAATGAGCCATATCTCCACCGGCGGTGGTGCTTCCCTCGAATTCCTCGAAGGCAAAGAACTTCCCGGTGTTGCTGCTCTGAACTGAACAGCTGCATAAAAGAAAAAGGCTGCTGCATACCTGTTAAGGTTTTGCGGCAGCCTTTTTGTATTTCAGGATGGGACGATATCAATTCCGGGGAGCGACACCAACGACGATCTCGCCTTTCCAGGTGCGGTTTTCAGCGGCGATCTCCGCTGCTGTGCCCCGGATGATCTCTTCATGAAGTTTGGTTGCTTCCCGGATGATGGCGATCCGGACATCCGGAGCGATTTCTGCAATTTCCGCAATTGTTTTGGCGATCCGGAAGGGGGATTCGAAGAAAAATGAAGTTTTTTCGTCATTGACGATAGCTTCGAAAAATTTTCTCCGTTTACCCGGTTTTACCGGAGCAAAATTCCGGAAACTGAAACTGTCCACCGGCAGACCGGAAGCGGTAACTGCAAAGGTGACTGCGGAAACTCCCGGAATCACCACCGGTTCAATATCCCGTTCCAGTGCCGAGCGGACCAGCAGAAATCCCGGGTCGGCAACCGATGGAGTGCCGGCATCGGATACCAGAGCCAGTGTCGCACCGTTTTCGACCTCATCGAGAAGTTTATCCACTTTGCCGTGTTCATTGAAGGCATGACAGCTTTCCAGACGGGGGCAGTGAATATCAAAATGGCTCAGCAGCTGCCGGGTGTGCCGGGTGTCTTCAGCGGCGATGATCTCCACTTCTTTCAAAATACGCAATGCCCGCATGGTGATATCTTCAAGATTGCCGATGGGGGTGCTGACGATGTATAATTTGCCGGACATGACCGATTTCCCTGAAAAATGTTGAAACTTTTTTATGACAATATATCAATATACATTGTAAAAGAGAGTTTGGCAACCTTGCAAAGAGTTCTTATCGGTAATATATTATGGTATTATGATGAATTTAGTTAAATTTTTGAGCTCCTGCGGGGCGGCATCCCGGCGCAAAGCCGAAGAATTGATCCGTGCCGGACAGGTGAAAATCGATGGCAAAACCATCTGTGATCCGGCATTCCGGGTTACAGAGGGATCCTGTGTGTTGTTGAATGGTTTCCCGCTTGCCCTGCCGGAAAAACGGCACTATATCCTTTTGCACAAACCCCGGGGATATGTCTGCAGTAATGCCGATTCCCATGCCGGGAAATTGGCAGTCGATCTGATAAATATTCCCGGAGTGCGTCTGGTTTCCGCCGGAAGATTGGATAAGGACAGCGAAGGAGCGATCATCTTTTCCGACGATGGAGAATTTATCAACCGTCTTGCTCATCCCCGTTACGGCGTGTTGAAGCGTTATGAAGTTTCCACAGAAAAACCGGTTTCCGCTGAATGGCAGAAAAAAATGGTTTCAGGAATCATGGATGATGGAGAGATGCTCAAGGTCATTTCCATAAAAGAGCTTGCCTGCTGCCGCTATGAGATAATCCTCAACGAGGGAAAAAAACGGGAAATCCGCCGTTTGACTGCTGCTGCCGGAGCCCTGACCCGGCGGTTGATCCGGGTCGCCATCGGCCGGGTGGAATTAGGGAAACTTCCCTGCGGCAGTTTCCGGGAATTAAGTGCCGCCGAGGTTGAAAATCTATTGACAAATCCGGCAAGATGTGCTAAATTATGATGATTTCATTGCACAAATTTTAATTTTGAATATATATGATTGATTTCAAGAATCTTTCCAAAAGTTTCGGCGGCAGCTATGTTTTTAAAGATGTGAACTGCCGGGTCAACACCGGAGAACGGGTCGGAGTCGTCGGCCCCAACGGAGCCGGTAAAAGTACGCTTTTTTCCATCATTACCGGTGAGATGCTGCCTGATTGCGGCGAGGTGGTCATACCCAAGGATTTCCGTCTGGGGATCATGCGCCAGCATATCGCTGATGCGGATCGGGGACGTTCACTGCTGGAATTTACATCTGATGCCATTCCGGAGTTGAAAAGTTATTCCGCCGAATTGGAGGAGCTGGAACACAAACTCGATAATGCTTCTGATGATGAGTTGGATACTCTGCTCAAACGTCACGGTTTTTTGCAGACCACCATTGAACATCTTGGAGTTTACCATCTGGAACAGGAGGCCAAAGAGGCTCTCACCAGTTTGGGATTTCCGGTCGAACGGTTAAATGATCCGTTGTCCGGATTTTCCGGCGGCTGGCAGATGCGTGCGGCACTGGCGAGAGTTCTGATCTCACATCCGGACATACTGCTTCTGGACGAACCGTCCAACTATCTGGATATCCCGGCTGTAGAATGGCTGTGCCGTTATCTTGCCAATTTCAAAGGTACGCTTTTGCTGATATCCCACGACCGTTTTCTGTTGCGCAAACTCTGTTCTGTGACCCTGGAACTCAACAGTGCCAGATTGACCCGTTTCCCCGGGAACTACGATTTTTACCGGACCGAAAAGGAGCAGCGTAAAATTTCCCTCGAAGCTGCCAAGCGCAACAGCGATCATAAAAAAGAGCAATTGGAACGGATGATCGATCGTTTCAAGGCCAAAAGCACCAAGGCCGCCGCTGCGAAAAGTGCCCAGAAAAAACTTGATCGGATGGAGGATATTGAACTGCCGGAAGCCATGGATTACCGTGGCGTGATACGTTTCCCGGAACCTCCGGGATGCGGTGTGGAAGCCGCCCGTTTTGAGAATCTCCATTTCGGATATCCCGGCGGAGCGAAACTTTTCAACGGGCTTACCATGGAGATCGCTTCCGGAGACAAACTGGCGGTCATCGGATACAACGGCATGGGCAAGACGACGCTGCTTAAACTGCTTTCCGGCCATTTGACCCCGCAGGAAGGACGGGTTGTCATCGGTCACCGGATCGTTATCGGTTATCAGGCGCAGGAGTTTTCCGATCTGCTCAATGATGAATTATCGGTTTATGATGCTGTTCGCCAATGTCTGCCTCCGGCGGCAAGCTTGTCCAGTGTGGCTAATGTGCTCGGTTCGTTCGGATTTTCCGGAGATGCGATGAATAAACCCTGCGGAGTTCTTTCCGGCGGTGAGAAGATCCGGCTGCAGATGGCGCGGATCTTTATCAATCCGCCGAATTTGCTGATATTGGACGAACCGACCACCCATTTGGATATTTCTGCCCGGGAATTGCTTCAGGAAGCTCTGCGCAATTACAAGGGTACTGTGGTGATGGTCAGTCACGATATTGAATTTGTCCGCAATGTGGCAACGACCATCTGGGCGGTTTCTCCGGAAGGAGTCAAAAAATATTTCGGCAACTACGATTATTATCTGGAAAAATCAGCCGCTTCCGGGGTGAATCCCGAAGCCGGTTCCGTACCGCTGGCCCCCTTGTCCGGGGAAACGGCCAAGGATCGCCGCCGGGCCCGGGCACAGGCCCGGAATGCCATCGCCGGAGAGCTGCGGGCCGCCCGGAAAAAGGTGGAGGATCTGGAAGCTCTGCTGGATAAACAGGCCGAACGCAAAGCGGTGCTGGTGGCAAAACTTTCTTCCGGAGAGAAGGTTGATTTTGCCAAACTCAACAGCGAACTTGCCGCATTGGATAAAGAGATCGTCAAAACGGAGGAGGAGTGGGAGGAGAGTTCCACTGAATTGGAGGCACTCCGTTTGGAGAATGAACGCATAAACAGCGAAAACCGTTAAATTGTAAGGTGTCGTTTATTATGAAAGTAAAAAAAATTGTTGCAGCAGTCCTGCCGCTGCTGTTGTGTTCGTGCGCAGCGGTCAAAAGCTCAAAGGAGGAGTCCGTCATGTCCGTCAAATCAAGTGAATTTTTCAAGTATCCCGATGGCAGAAGTGCCAAACTTTATCAACTTCGCAATGCTGATGGTTTCGGCGTTGATATCAGCGATCACGGCGCGACTATCATCTCCATTTACACTCCTGACCGCAATGGCAAGATCCGCAACGTGGCACTTTCATGGGCGGACCCGGAACGCTATATCAAGCACCCGATCTATCTCGGCGCACTGGTCGGCCGTCTTGCCAACCGGGTGAAAAATGGCCGGTTTACTTTGGATAATGTCACCTACCAGCTGCTTATCAATGACCGCAAAACCAATTCGCTGCACGGCGGATTTGGCATTTCCGGCAGATTGTGGAAGGTGGAAAAACACACTGCAAACGAGTTGATCCTGACTCTGTCCAGTCTCCACGGTGATGGCGGATTCCCCGGGAATTTGCAGATTTCCGCCCGTTATTCCATCAGCGATGACCACAAGCTTTCTCTGGAAATTACCGCGGTTCCCGACCGGAAAACCGTGGCCGATTTCACCAGTCACGTTTATATCAACCTCAACGGTGAAGGAAATGGAGATTGCTCCGATCACACGATCACCTTGAAAGCTCCCCGGCGCACTGCGGTCGATAAACTGCTCATTCCCACCGGAGAGACTCCGGAGGTCGCCGGAACGCCTTATGATCTGCAGAAACCCCGCAGCTTTGCCGATATCCGCAAGGATTTTGCCGAAGGATTGGATGATAACTATTGTCTGCAGAATTCATGCGGCATCTGGACCGATGCCGCAGCCGTGGTGACGGCAAAAGAGTCCGGTATCCGGATGACATTGAGCACCGATCGTCCGGGGGTTCAGTTCTACATGGCAAACTGTCTGCAGAATAAGCCCGGAAAATCCGGAAATTATGTCAAATTCGGCGGTTTCTGTCTGGAGACCCAGAATTATCCCGATGCGGTGAACCGTCCGGAATTTCCGAGTCCGGTCATCACTCCGGAACAACCTTATTCCAGCCGCACCGTGTGGGCGTTTGATACAATTTAGTAAAACTTGGTAAAATGATTGGATCGTTCATATGAGCATCGTTATAAAATTCAGGGAACCTGTCGGAAAGACTTTTTCTGTCGCAGTTGCCGGAGATTTCTGTCCGAGAGAGAACAACAGTTCCCGCTGTGCCGCCGAAGCGGCAGAGATCGTCAAAAATATTCTTCCGGTTTACGGAGCGGCGGACATCCGTCTGCTCAATTGGGAGACTGCGATTGATAATGATTCTGCGCCGATCACCAAGAGCGGACCGAATCTGCGCTGCAGTCCGGAAGCACTCGGATTTGCCCGGGCGTTGAATGCTCAAGTGCTGATGCTTGCCAACAATCACACCGGAGACTATGGCGAACAGGCTCTGCTCAATACGATCGAAGAGTGCGAAAAAGCCGGTTTTGCCACCGTCGGAGCCGGTGCCGACGCTGAAACTGCCGCCGAAGCGTTGATCGTGGAAGCTCAAGGTATCAAACTCGCCATCCTCAACGCCTGTGAACATGAGTTCGGTTTTGCCCGTCGGCACACTCCCGGAACCTGCGGTCAGGATCTGCCGCTGCTGCTTGAACATATCCGGGAACTCAAAAAGCTGGGTTGTCTGGTTCTGGTTACGCTTCACGGCGGTCATGAGAACTATCCTGCACCATCGCCGCGTATGGTAAAACTTTTCCGGGCTTTGGCAGACGGCGGTGCCGATGCGGTGTTCAATACCCATACTCACTGTCCGTTGGGTTGCGAGATTCACAATGGAGTCCCGGTCGTCGGCAGCTGCGGGAATTTCTATTTCCCGACGAGAGATTGCGGTATCGATAGTTTGAAGACCTGGCATCTGGGGTATCTCCCGGTTTACAGTTTTGATTCTCAGGGAGCGTGGCAGTTGGAATTGACTCCCTATCTCAATATGCCGCACCGCATCGAATTGTTAAATGAAGCCGGAGAAGCGGATTTCAAGAGATATTTTTCTGAACTCTGCCGTCCATTTGAAGATATGGAATATTGTGAAAAACTTTTTGACTCATGGTGCTGGAGCAAAGAGCCCAACTATTATTTCCAGCGTTTATTTGAACTGAAAAGACCGGAAAACGATTGGGACTTCGGAGATATCCATAGTCAGATGATGCCTTTCCGGAATCTGTTCAACTGCGAGTCCCATCACGATATTCTGCGTAATTGCACTCTGATCATTGAGGAGAAGCGTTGCGGCAGTGCCGGAGAGTATGCCGGTAAAATCCAGGAGCTCCGCACCCCGGAATGGTTGAAACTTTCAGAAGCTGACGAATAATTATTTTTAAATAACCGGGTTGAAAATTATACATTTACGGTGTATTGTATTAATAAGTGGATTCTGATGTTATCTAATAAAATAAGGAGAATACAATAAAGTGGCTAATGGCGATGATTTTAACCGTGCCGCAGAAAGTGCCCGGTTGCTCACCAAATTATCAATCTTTGCCGGTATCGGTGCATTGATATTGTTGGTGACTACTCTGGCAGTCAGCGGCAGCCGTGGCAGTATGACTCTGCAAATTGCGGCAATCCCTTATGTGTTTGCTTTGCTTTTTTCAGCAGCAGCACTGGTTTACGGCATACTCCGTACTTCAGTTGCCCATGAGGACGAGGAGAAAAAACTGCTGGAAAAACGCATGGAGAGCCGGGCGCTCAATGTCGAGGAGGATGTCCGTTTCACCGCCGGCAGAAGTTTTGCCAATTACCGTCGTTTTGCTCCCTATGCTCTGGCGGTTATCTCAGCTTTGCTGATGGCATTTTTGCTGTGGCAGTTCACGCAGGCAACTGCTCCGGAAAAACTGCTTAAGAGCGCAGAAGCGGCGACCGCTTCACCCATTCATACGGCACTGCTTTCTGCGGTGATGATGATGGTGAGTGTGCTTGCCGGAGCCTTTTTCTCCGGTCAGTCCCGGGTAAGTGAATTCCGGTGGCTCCGCCCGGCCGGTGCCTGGTTGATAACCGGTTTTGTGGCAATGCTTCTGGTGACGATTTCTTCGATTTGCACGGCTCACAATATTACCGGAGTTGACAAGACCTGTTCCCGGATTCTTTTCTGGTTGTTCGTGGTGCTCGGCGCAGAATTTGCCGTCAATTTCGTAATCGAATTTTACCGTCCCCGTTCCATTGCCGAGGTTCGTCCGGTTTTTGAAAGCCAGCTGCTTTCGTTTTTCACTGAACCCGGCGGTGTTATGCGCAACATCGCTTCTGCACTGGATTACCAGTTCGGATTCAAAGTTTCCGGCACCTGGCTGTACGGATTTATTGAACGTTCATTTTTCCCGGTTCTGATTCTCTGGGCGGTGCTCTTCTGGGGTTTCACCACTTTGCATGAAATCGGACCGGATCAGGTCGGTGTCCGGGAAACTTTCGGCAGAATCGAGAAAAAACTGCTCACCCCCGGTGTTTATTGGACTCTGCCTTATCCGTTCGGTACGATTCAGCGTTTCAGCTGCACCGAACTCAAGAGCCTCTATATCGGCGAGAGCGTGGAAAGTGCCGGAAAACGTTCCGCTGCTCCGGTGGTGCTCTGGACCAATGAACACGGCGGTGCTGATGATCCGTTTGTCGTGGCCGTCGATACCGAAGGCAAAGAGCAGAACAGCAACGACAGCGATGCCAGTATCTCTTTCATCCGCATGGGCATTCCGATCGAATACCGGATCAAACCCTCTTTCGAAGATGTTTACAACTACGCATACGGCAACGCATCCCCGGTAAAAATCCTCCGCAAGATCGGCGAACAGGCGGCTGCGGAATATATGGCCGGAACCACCATGGACGAACTGCTCTCCTACGGCAGACGTCAGGCGGAACAGGCTCTGGCCAAACGGATCCAGGCACTTGCCGATCAGAATAAACTCGGTATTGAAATCGTTCGTGTCGGCATCATGGATGCCCATCCGCCGGTGGAAAAAGTAGCTCCGGCTTACCAGGAAGTCATCGGTGCTCTTGAGGAAAAAGAGACCGAAATCCTCAAGGCCAATGCTTATGCTGCGACCGTCATTCCTGAAGCACAGGCTTCGGCGATGGAGATAGTGGAAGCTGCCCGCAGTTACAGCAGCCGGATCGGTTTGGTTGCTCAGGCGGAGAGTGAACGGTTCAAATTCCAGCTCTCGGCTTACCGGGCTCTTCCCGGAATGTTTAAACTGAACAACAAGTTGGATGTGCTGACGCAGGAAACTGCCGCTATCCGTAAATATATCGTCGGTGCCGGTCTCAATGATGAGATCTATGAGATGAATTTTGAGACCCGGGAACGGCTTGATCTGGTCGATATTGACGCTGCTGATTTCAGCAGCCAGCCCGCTCAGTGAAAATAAAGTTTATAAAAAATAATTTTGGAGGTAATAAAAGTTATGGCAACCGGAAACTTTTTCAAGCACTGGCCGACGATGCTGCTCGGTCTGATCGTGGCGGTAATTCTGCTTACTGCCGTATTCTCTTTCCAACTCAATCAAACTGATGTCGCCGTGGTGACTACTTTCGGACGTCCCACCGTGGTCGAAGAGCCGGGATTGCATTTCCGCTGGCCGTTCCCCTTCCAGAAGGTCTACCGTTTTGACAAGCGGATCCGTTGTTTTGAAGGAAGCAGCGGCAAACTTGAAGAAACCGCCACCCGTGACGGGCACAATATCCTCGCCGGAATCTATGTCGATTATCGCATCGGCAATCCGGAAACTTTTTTCAAACAGCTCAAAGATATTGCCAATGCCGAAGAGGTTCTCAACAACCTGATGCGCAGCGAAAAGAACAGTGCATTCGGTCTTTATAATTTCAATCAGATCGTCAATACCAATCCGGCAAAACTCAAACTGGATGAAATCCAGAATCAGATCAAAGCCAATTTGATCTCTCAAACCGGTAAATTCGGTATCGAGATCGTCGGTGTCGGTATCAACTCCCTCGGAGTGCCCAAAACTATTACTGAAAAGGTTTTCGACCGCATGGTCGCTGAACGCAAACAGTTTGCTGACAAGAGCATCGCCGAAGGTAAGAGCAAAGCCCGGGAAATCCGTATTTCCGCCGATCGTGACCGCACCATCGCTCTGGCTGAAGCTGAAGCCCAGGCCCAGCGCATCCGGGCCGAGGGTGATGCCAAAGCCGCTGAATCCTACAAGACCTTCAGCAAAGATCCTGAACTTGCCGAGTTTCTGCGTAAACTTGAAGCATTGCGCACCATTCTCAAAGGCCGTACCACGGTGGTTTTCGATACCAATGTGCCGCCCTTTGATCTGCTCAAAGCGGCCCGTGTCCCTGCTTCCAACGTTGAACTGCCGGTGGTTCCGGCGGCAAAATAATCCGGATGTTACGGAGATAATATCATGAGTGAAAACAAAAGTGTAATCACAGGGGATTTCGACCGGACAGACCGTTACGATGCCGGGTTGAAATCTCTTGCCAACAGTCTCCGTGCGGCATTTTTTGTGCTGCTGCTCGGAATTATCGGTACGCTGATCTATTTTTTCAGCGGTGCCGGATATTTTTCAGTGGAACCCCAGCAGGCGGTCATCGTATTGCGTTTCGGAAAAATTGCCGCCGCTCACGAATCCGGCGGACACTGGTATCTGCCCTATCCGGTCAATCAGTTCATCCGGATCCAGACCAGCCAGCAGCTGCTCAATGTCGATTTTGTCCCGGCAGTGGTCTCCGGCGGTGAAGAGGATGGTATTTCCCTTGAACCCGGCCGTGATACCTATTTGCTCACCGGTGATGCCAATATTGTCCATGCCTCCTGGACGATCGCTTACCGGATCGACAATGCTGCAAAGTATTATGAAACTCTGCTGACCCCGGCGATCCCGGTTGAAAACGGCAAGATCGTTCCGGACGAAGAATTCACCGATGCTGTCGGCATGAAAGGTACCCGGGGGCCCCAGACCTTCCTGCGGAATCTTTTCCGCCGGGCGGTTATCGATGTTACTGCGGAATCCCAGGTCGGAGATATTCTTTACGCCGGTCAGGGTGCGTACAGCGAAAAGGTTCAGCAGCTTTTTGCCAAGCTGGTCAACGATGCCAATTGCGGTATCAAGATCGACAATGTCGGACTCAACCGCATCTATCCTCCCCGTAAAACCAAGGCCGCTTTTGATTCAGTGACCGCTGCCGGAAACGTCCGTTCCCAGCTCTACAGCGAAGCCGAAGCCTACAAGGTCGAGGTGGAAAATGATACCAAAGCTTCAGTGGCAGAAATCATTGCGGCTGCTGATACGTACAAAAAACAGCTGGTTTCCCGTACTGAAGCTCAGGAGTTCTATTTCAAAGAGATTTTCGCCAAACATAAGCAGTATGGCAACAGTGTCACCATGGCACTTTACACTGCGGCTCTGAATGAAGTCGCCGCCAAACTGGATGGTGATAAGTTTATTCTCGGTTCCAGCGGTGAGAAAAAACAGATCCGGTTCAAGCTCAATCCGGAACCGAAAAAGTCCACCGCTAAAAAGCCTGCGCAGGAGGAGAAGTAATACATCATGTCTGAACACGATCACAAACATTGCCAGTGCGGATGTTCCGCATCTGAACATAAACATCATGACCACGGCCATAAATGCGGTTGCGGCCATGACCATAA
>JAZRNP010000272.1:0-11347 GCA_045648225.1 Victivallaceae bacterium
AATCCGGAGCTGTGGCGCAGCAAGAACCCGGCTGACATTTCCAGAGTTCGTGATCTGCTTATCGAAGCCGCCCGTGATCAACATTTGCAGAAATCCCGGCAGTTCAATCTTGCCGCCGCCAGTTTTTTGTATCTTAACGCAAAAGATTATGAAAATGCCCTGCCCTTGTGTATCAGGCTCTATTTTCACAACCCGGAACAGACTATCGTATCTCAGGCCCCGTTGGGTTTTGCCATCAACGCCATGCTCCGGAGTGTATCCTCTTCCCGGAGGAATCATTTATGGATAGCAGCCCGGCGGGATGCGGTAAGATTCGTCATTGACAATATGCACACCGATCCCCGGGCGGTACAAAGTTTTCTCCGGCTGCAAAAAGATGTGATGCTCAAAGAGAAATTTGTAAAACTCTGTCTGCTTGCAGCTGATTCGGTCGATTTACAGCTGCGCTCATTCGTCTTTGCCGAGCTGATGAAACGTGATGTTTCTCCGCTGCTTCCGGTATTGAAATCGTTGCTGCACGATCAAAATTCCGGACGGCGGGCGGTCGCAGCCATTTTGCTGCCGCACGCACTTGATCCGATGGAATTACCAGAAGCACTGGCTAAACTGGCCAAAGATCCATCCGCAGTAGTAAGAATGACCGCTGAAGCGGTGGCAAAAGCCCGCTGTTCAGAGGGTAACTACGCCCGATTCCGGAGCTTGACTGACCGGAAATGAGCATTAACCTGATCACTTCAAACGGCGTTGTACCAGGTTGACCATTTCCCGGCATTCCGGAGATTTCAGCAGTAAACATCCGGCAAAGTAAAGCACGCCGAAAACGACTCCGATCCCGGCGAGAGTCACAATTTCCCGGCTCCAATGAACCATGCTCCAATGCCGTATCCAGGTGCAATAAACCTGATAAAGTCCCCATCCGGCAGCTGTCGCCACCAATGCGGAACGCACAAAAGTAAGCGATGTATTTTTTATGTCGCAAACCAGATTTTCCCGCTGCAAAAGCCAGATCAGAGCTCCGTTATTGACCAGAGAAGCAACAACAGTGGCAAGCGCGATTCCACCCTGTGCAAAAAATTGCATGAGAATATAATTCAAAATAATGTTTATCACAGTTGCACAAACCGAAACCACCAGCACGGTCACCATTTTTTTCCGGGCATAAAAAGCCGGCAAAATAACTTTTAAAGAACAAAAAAACGGTATCCCGAGACTGTAAAATATCGCCACCAGATGCGCTGCATGCAAATCGGAAGATGTATATTTACCACCGAGGCAGAGTATCTGCAAAATATTGTTATGAAAAAACATGATCAATACGGCCAACGGTAAAGTGACAAACCATACCGTCCGCAAACTGAATGCCAGCGTCCGGCCGATCTCCTCTTTTTTTCCCTCTGCTGCGGCCCGGGACATCATTGACATCAGCACCGTACCGAAACTCACTGCAACCAGACCGATGGGAATATCCACGATGCGGTTCACATAATTCAATGCCGGAATGGCCTGACTGTTCAAACTTGCCGCCATGCTCTGATCGATAACGAAACTGAACTGCAATGCCGCATAACCGATGATTCCCGGCAGAGCAAGTTTAAAAAGTTTACTGATGATATCTTTTTCTTTCCAGAAATTCCGGAAATCAGGGAAGTAACCGGCTTGCCACAACCACAGTGACAGAAGAAGCAACTGCAGAATTCCGGAAACCGGAACCGACAAGGCAAGCACGGGCAGAAACTCTTCCGGACTCATAGCAAAGAACCAGGCTACACTCAAAACCGCCAACAGTACAATATTGAGCAGCAATGCCGCCAGTGCCGGGAGCAAAAAGATTTTGGCATAATTCAACACCGCCCCGACAATGCCGACCAGACAGATGAAAAATCCGTAGGGCATAAGGATTATCAGCAGCTGAAACAGCAACCGGATACGGGGGTACTCCAGAAATCCGATCCCCCAACTGGAGGAATATTTCAAAATCAGCCAGCTGCCCAGTGATACCACCAGTACGATAGCCGCCAATATCACACCTAAAATCAGAAATACCAGAGCCAACTGCTTTTTGACTTTTTCGCGTCCATACTGAACATCGGCTTCGGCAATCAGCGGGATGAGTGCATTGGCGATCGCCCCCTCCCCCAACACCCGACGGAGCAAATTGGGTATGGCAAAAGCAAAAAACCAACCGCTGGCAACCTCGCCGCCACCCAAAACGGTTGATTCCAACCGAACCCGCAGCAATCCGAGGATCCGGCTCATCAAAGTGGCAAAAGCCATACCGGAACTGCTTTTGAGCAAAGTTTTACCGGAACTGTTTTCCTGCTTAGCTTCACTCATGCAGACACTCTCCGGCAAGCTGATCCAATTGACAGAAATTTCCGGCATCGAGACCTTTTCCGGGGGCAAAAATCAGATATTTGCGGAACCTGCCGGCATCCCGGACATATCCGGAAACCCGCTTCACTGCCTCGGAATTGAGATAATTTCCGCTGGCGAGCTCAAAAGAGAGCCGCCAGGCATCACTCTTGAATGGAAACATCTCATTGACCTGCGGCAAAATCTCAAAACTGCGGGGCTCATGGATGTGAAAATCAATAAACAAACGATTGCAGAAAGTGTTGCTGTCCAGAAAATCCCGGGTCAGACGCAATGCCGAATCAAAACTTTCCGGGATGCGCAGTTCGATGGATAATTCTACATGGCTGTAATAGGCAATCCCCTGAATGCACTGCAGCAGCTCATGGAATTTTGCAGCATAACTCTTATCTCCGGCGATCCGGGTTATATCCGGAGTCAATGTTGCCTCCGTGATCCCGACCTCCTCCATCTTACTGCAACGGGATTTAAGCATTGCCAGCAAATCCCGGCACACCTTAAAGGGCATCTCCGGCAAATCAGCCAGAATTTTGCGGTTCAACAATTCCCGAACCTGAAATTTGCAGTTTTCAGAATCAGAGAGGAGCTTTTCAAATCCGGAATCATCCACCATTTCCCCGGTAATTTCCACCCGGGAAAAGTTTTTCAACTGCGGCAAAACCGCCGCAGATTCACAATTGGCAAATGAGATTCCGATATTCATAACCGTCCGCCTCAAAAGAAACCGGCATCACGCAGCGTATCCATCGTGATACCAGAAGCAGCTTTAGCCATTCCGGAGCATTGCAGCTGCCGGATGACATAACGACCGATGATGTCATATTCAACGTTGATCAGCATTCCCGGACGGCGGGAGGCCAGCGAAGTTTCTGCCAAAGTAACCGGAATCAGGCGGACCCCGAAAAAGTTTTCAGCGGCTTCAACCACTGTAAGCGAAACCCCATCCAGAGCGACACTGCCTTTTTCGACCACCAGAGGCATATCGCTTTCCGGCAGAGCGACCAGCAGTTCCATATCTCCATCCGGCAGCCGCTTCAGCTCCAGGATTTCAGAAGCAGTATCCACGTGCCCCTGAACAATATGTCCCCCCAGCCGGGCGGATGCTTTCATGGCCCGTTCAAGATTGACCTTGGCACCGATGGGCAGCTGCCCCAGATTGGTACGGCGCAAAGTTTCCTCAAGGGTGTGAAAGATCAATTCACCGGAAGGAAGATTTTTTTCCAGCGTAAGACAGCATCCGTTAACGGCAATACTCTCGCCGAAAACAAGGTCATTCCAATTTTTTCCGGGCAGAACGGTAATTTTACCATTGCTGCGCTGCCGCAAAGTTCCTGTACATTCAACCAATCCGGTAAACATATTTCACCTGCTGTTCTTTAAATATCCGCAAACAGCGATATCCTCGCCGTAAGTTTTAACTTCAACATCCCGGAGCTTCAACGCCTGACTCATCAACTCGGGAGCCATACCAGCAACCACCGGCCTGCCGGTACCGGCAAGCAATTTTGGAGCGATATGGAATTCAACATAATCAACGACCTGATTCTGCAGGGCGTTTCCGGCCAGCACGCCACCGCCCTCGATCAATACTGCCGTAATATTTTTACTGCCGAGCTCCAACAGAAACTTATCCCACTTCTCAGAACTGTTGAGATCGACGGCGCACGCATTGCCATCCGGAAAAAAGTGTTCAAGTTCGCTTTGCGTAAACGAAGAGCTTGCCACCACTCTCAAAGGTTGATTTTCCCAGTTTTCCGGTTCTCTGACCATCAACTGCGGATGATCACATCTTACAGTTTCAGCACCGACAATAACTGCTCCGCACAACTGGCGCAACTCCTGAACCCGGGATCTGGCAGCACTTCCGGTGACCCATTTTGAATCCCCGGAAGCAGTAGCGATCTTGCCATCAAGAGTCATAGCCATTTTCAATATCACCAACGGTTTCCCGGTGGTAACCCAACAGAAAAAGGGACGGTTCAAATCGTAACAGGCATCATTTTCAATGCCATGTTCGACCTCGATGCCGTGAGAGCGGAGCAGCTCTACAGCCTTGCCGTTGTGTTTGGGATTGGGATCAAGCGTTCCGATAACGACCCGGGAAAAACCATTTTCAATGATCGCTCCGGTACACGGGGGTGTTCTGCCGTAACTTGAACACGGTTCCAGTGTCACATATATCGTGGCACCTTTACCGTCGATATTGCGGCTTTTCATATCTTTGATGGCATTGACCTCGGCGTGGGCGCATCCGGCTTTCTGATGATATCCTCTGCCAATGATCTCTCCATCCCGGACAATGACCGCTCCGACCATGGGATTGGGATTAGTCCTGCCCCATCCCAGCCGGGCCAGAGCCAGAGCCTCCAGCATAAATTTGCGGTCATCGGTCATGAATTAGTTTCCCTCCATCCCGAAAAGGGCATCGGCATAATATTCCGGTTCAAATTCCTGCAGATCCTCCGGACTTTCTCCCAAACCGATATAGAATATCGGCAGATCAAATTCCCGATGCAGTGCAACGGCCATACCGCCGCGTCCGGTTCCGTCAAGTTTTGTGATGACCAATCCGGTAACTCCGGCACATTTACTGAATTCCCGGGCCTGATTGACCACGTTGGCTCCCAAACTGGAATCGACTGTGAGCCAGACTTCGTGAGGAGCACCGGGACAGGCCTTATTGACTGAACGGCGGATCTTTTCCAGTTCAGCCATCAGATTCTGCTGATTATGCTGCCGTCCGGCAGTATCAATAAGCAGATAATCGGCATCCCGGGAAACGGCGGCACTCACGGCATCAAATGCAACACTTGCCGGATCGGCACCGTGACGGGAGGAAACGACCTGACATCCGGTACGTTCACCCCAAAGCTGCAACTGTTCCACGGCGGCAGCACGGAATGTATCGCAAGCTGCCATGATCACCTTTTTGCCCTGCTTTTTCAAATTGGCCGCAAGTTTGCCGATCGTGGTGGTTTTACCGCTTCCATTGACACCGACCATAAGGATGACTATGGGGCCGCCATTTTCCGGACGGAAGATCTCCCGTTGACCGTTTTTCAAAATTTCCGCCACCTGATTGCGGGCGGAAATCGCCAGATCAGCATCGGTAGCCAGTACGCCACGCTCATATTGATCCCGGATCTCTCCGGTGATCTGCAAAGCAGCGGGCACACCGAAGTCGGCAGAAATCAACAAAGCTTCCAGCTCATCAAAACTCTCATTACCGTGAATTTTGATACCGCTGAAAACCGAAGTCACCACCCGGCTGATCTTGGTGGCACTTTTTTCAAGACCACGTTTGAATATGGAAAAAATAGACATTATGCTCTGCAACGTTTCAATTGCCGGGTTGAGAAAATTCCCGGTTTTTTATCGCATTGAGAACGCCGTTGATAAAACTTCCGGCTTCCACTCCGGAAAAATCCCGGCAGATCTCCACGGCTTCATCGATACTGACGATCAGCGGCACTTCGTTAAAAGAACGCATTTCCGCGACCGCAACTCTCATGATATTACGCTCGACATGAGAAAGCCGTTCCCACGCCCAGTTTTCGCAATAGCGGGAAATGATTTCATCGATCGCTTCCCGATCCAGTGCGACCTGCTCATAAAGTTTTCTGGCATAATCCTCGGCCCGGTGAGCCTGACGGTTATCTTTCATCTGGAACTCATCCCGGACCGTGTCCAGAAACTGTTCAAATCCGGCGGCACCCGGAACTTCATCGCGTAAATCGCAGCCGAAAAGAAATTCCATCGCCAATTCCCGGCCAAGCCGTTTGGAATGCATCGGCGCACCGGATTTTTCAATATCCCCGGAAAAATCACTCATTTTTTCATCACCCGGGTCAGATTAGCCATTTCAATAGCGGCCAGAGCAGCATCGACACCTTTGTTTCCGGCTTTGGTTCCGCTGCGTTCGATCGCCTGTTCCAAATTGTCTGCGGTGATCATACCATAGGTAACCGGAACGCCGCTTTCCAGTCCGATCTGAGCAAGACCTTTGGCGACTTCGGAATTGATATAAGAGGCGTGCGGAGTGGCTCCCTGAATGACCACACCGAGAGCCATGACGGCATCAAATTCACCCTTCTGCACCATCTGCTTGACGGCGAAGGGGATCTCATAGGAACCGGGCACATACGCAACCGAAACATCTTCAGCATTGCCGCCATGACGGACAATGGCATCGATGGCTCCGGAGAGCAGACGGCTGACAAAGAAATCATTGAAACGACCGCAGACGATACCAAATTTCAGACCTTTGGCATCAAGAGTGCCTTCATAAACTTTACCGGCATTTTTATTCAACATAGCAGAGTCTCCTTATCTTAATTCAACTTTCAATTCAGCAGCCAGCCGGCTGCGTACTTTATCCATAGCCGCATTGACCTCATTGTCGGTCAAGGTGCGTTCACGATTGCGGAAATTCAAACTGTAAGCCATACTCTTTTTGCCCTGCTGTTTGAGAGCATCATCGACGAAGATGTCAAACAGACGCACCGATTCGAGATTGGCAACTTTGCAGCGGCGCAGGAAATCCAGAACCGTACCGGATTCCAGATCTGCCGGAGCCAGGAATGCGATATCCCGGGTAGTGCCGGGGTACTGGGGCAGTTCCTTGTAAGCTTTGGCAGAGTGTTCCGATGCCGCCAGAAGTTTGGCGAAGTCGATCTGGGCAAAAAATACCGGTGCCGCATTGCGCCACTTGGTGGAGTATTCAGGGGCGAGCTGACCGAAACGACCGGCAGCTTTACCTTCAAGCTGCAGTTCCATCACGCACTTTTCGGCGAAACGGCCGTCGTTTTCAGCAGGGATGACAAAACGGTAATTGCGGATATTGAGCCGTTCCAGCAGAACTTCGACTTCACCTTTGATATCGTAGAAGTCATAATCGGCTTCTCCCTCGGCGGAAAAACGTTCCGGATGGCGGCGGCCGGTGATCAGCATCAGCAATTCATAGCGTTCTTCCGGGAATTTATCCGCATTTTTGCAGAAGGCTTTGTCCAGTTCAAACAACTTCATATCCCGGTTGCCACGAGCGATATTACGACCGACCGTGGCGACCATTTCACCCAGCAGTCCCGGACGCATCCATGCGCTGTCCGGACTCAACGGATTGGAAAGCTCGATCAGATCAGACTTTTCAAACCGCTTGTCAGCCAGAGCAGAAGCGGTACTGACGATGCTGTAGTGGATGCATTCAAAATATCCCATACCGATCACACAATCCCGGATCTTGCGGATGGGAGTGTAGACATCTTCGCTGGCAGAATGGCAGAATTTACCCTGAACCGGAATCGCAGGGATCTGATCCAGACCGTCGATACGGGCGACCTCTTCAGCGAGGTCGGCTTCCCGGGTGAGGTCAAGACGGAACAAAGGAGCAGTGACCACACAGCTTTCAGCAGTCACATTTTCAACTTTGAGCCGCAAACCGCGCAGGATTTCAACAATGCGTTCGTTGCTGACCGCAGTTCCGATGAGCGAACGGATGCGTTCAAAACGACAATTGATCACCGGTTCGGACGGACGGACACCTTTGACCTCCATCGCAGCACTGGCGATCTCTCCACCGGCGGTGGCAAGGATCAACTGGCATGCCCGGATGGAAGCAAGTTCCGCCATATCAAAATCGACACCACGCTCATAACGGTAGCTGGCATCGGTGGAAACACCAAGCGAACGGCTGGTCGTGCGGATGTGGGATGATTTGAACACGGCACTTTCCAGCAGAATCTCAGTGGTAGCTTCGGTAACACCGGAATTTTCTCCGCCCATGACACCGGCGAGAGCCATCGGTTTTTCAGCATCGGCGATGACCAGATGATTTTCATTCAAATCGACGACCTTGCCATCGAGCAGAGTGATCTTTTCGCCGGCTTTGGCACGACGGGCGACTACCCGGTTTCCGGTAAGAGTATTGCGGTCAAAAGCATGGAGAGGCTGACCGAGTTCCATCATCACAAAGTTGGTCACGTCAACCACATTGTTGATGGAACGCAGACCGATGCTCTCCAGACGTTCCCGGAGCCAATCCGGACTGGGACCGACTTTGACATTTTTGATCACCCGACCGATGTAACGGGGGCAAAGTTCCAAATCTTCGACCGTCACCAGTCCGGGAATCTCAGTTGAACATTCCGGAATGGAGATCTCCGGCAGTTTGGCTTCACATTTGAGCTGGCAGGAAACATCCCGGGCCACGCCCCAGATGGAAAGGCAATCCGGGCGGTTGGGGGTGATTTCCAGCTCCAATCGGGTGTCTCCGGGATAGAGCGATTCAATGGCTTTTCCGAGAACGGTATCAGCCGGCAGGATCATCAACCCGTCATTGTTGTCAGAAATCCCCAACTCCTCTTCGCTGCACATCATACCGAAAGATTCAACTCCGCGGAGTTTGGAACGTTTGATTTTGAATTCGCCTTCCGCAGTGTTAAATACCGTACCGATCTTTGCCAGCGGGACAATGCATCCGGCATCGCAGTTGGGGGCACCACAGACGATCTGCAGCTCTTCGGTGCCGTCAAAAACTTTGCACACAGATAGGTGATCGCTGCCCGGATGGGGATTGCGTTCCAGAATTTTTGCAGCAACGACACCGGCAGGAACCGTTGAATTTTTTTCAACGTGTTCGACTTCGATGCCGGCCATGGTCAATTTGTGGCACAAAACTGCATCATCGCAATCAAGTGCGACATAATCAGCGAGCCATTTGCGTGAAATATCCATTATTCAATCCTCTCTCACTCAAAATTGTCCCAGAAAACGGACATCGTTATCATACAAAAAGCGCAAATCAGGAATCCGGTAGCGCAGCATGGCAAGCCGTTCCAGTCCGAGACCGAAAGCATATCCGCTCCAGATTTCCGGGTCAATACCGACATTTTTCAGAACATTGGGATCGACCATGCCGGCACCGGCAATTTCGATCCATCCGGACTGTTTGCAGACATTGCATCCCTTTCCGCCGCAAACCACGCAGGAAAAGTCATATTCGACACTGGGTTCGGTGAAGGGGAAAAAGTGGGGACGCAACCGGATTTTCACATCTTTGCCGAACATCTCCCAGGCAAAATTCTGCAAAACACTTTTGAGATCAGCCATAGAAACGTTGCGGTCAATGTAAAGACCTTCGATCTGGTGGAAGTTCATGCCGTGAGTGGCGTCCGGAGTATCCCGGCGGAAAACCCGTCCCGGAGCAACAATGCGCACCGGCAGTTCATGATTTTCCATAACCCGCACCTGTACCGGGCTGGTCTGGGAACGCAAAATCCGGCCATCGGGAAAATAAAAGGTATCTTTCGGATCCCGGGAAGGATGATCGTCCGGGGTATTCAGTGCGTCGAAGTTGTGATAGATATCCTCAATCTCCGGACCGTCAACCGCCACAAATCCCATGCGTCCGAAAACTTCAACGCATTCATCGGTCAACTGGGTGATCGGATGCCGGTGTCCGCAACCGGAACGGCGTCCGGGCAGAGTAAGATCCAGAGCCTCTTTTCCGGATGCAGAACTTTTGCTCTTGGCCAGAGCTTCATTGAGAGCATCCTGAATCCGGGTGCGTCCGGTATTGAAAGCACTTCCGGTTTCCCGGCGTTCTTCCGGAGGGACACTGCCCATTTTTTTTGATAATTCGGGGAAGAGTCCGTTACGTCCGAGATAAGCGATCCGCACAGCTTCCAATGCGGCACTGTCCTGGGCGGCGGCGATCTTTTCCACAGCCTCGGCTGCGGCGCGATTCACTGCTTCAATTATTTCGTTCATAAAAATACCAGAAGTTATTTATTGCAATTCTATATTCAAAATCCGGTTATTCTGCTACCGGATGAAAAATCATACTCATAAAAAAACAAAAAGCAACCTGAAAACGGTGAAGTCCGTCACCATCTCAGGCTGCTTTTTTTGGATTCTGCTTCCGGAATCAGGCCTGGGTGACTTTCTCCACCAGGGCCTTAAATTCGGCCGGAGCAGTGACCGCCAGGTCAGCGAGAACCTTGCGGTTGAGACCGATATTGGCTTTCTTCAAGCCATTCATAAAGGTGCTGTAGTTGACATTCAGCGCACGGCAGGCGGCGTTGATACGAACGATCCACAGCTGACGATACTGCTGTTTTTTCTGCTTGCGGCCGACATAGCTGTGAGACAACGCTTTATCGACGGCATCATAAGCGGTACGGATATTACGGCTGGCGTTACCATAGAAACCTTTGGCACGCTGAAGCACCATTTTGCGGCGCTTGCGGGACGGAACGGCATAAGTTACACGTGACATATTAGCTCATCTCCTTCAATTAAAGACCATAGGGCAGCGCGGCTTTGATACGGCTGTTCTCTGCGGGAGAGACAGCTGCGTCATGACGCAGACGGCGTTTACGCTTTGCATTCTTGCAGGTCTTGAGGTGACGGGCACCTGCCTTGTGGTGACGGAACTTGCCGGTTCCAGTCTGCTTGAGCCGTTTGGCGGCACACTTTCTTGTTTTCAGTTTCGGCATTGTTTACATCCTTTTTTTTGATGTTTTACGCCCCGCCGGTCAATGCACTACCGGGCGCGGCACTACTATAACTTCAAAGGGTAATCCCTTTAAAACCTTTTATATTATGCTCATTTGGGAGCAAAATTGACCGAAATATTCCGTCCGAGCAGCTTCGGCTTGCCATCAGCGTCAGCGTAGGAGGCCAGATCGGCAGAGACTTTTTCCATAAGTTCAAATGCCATATCCTGATGCGCCATCTCACGTCCACGGAGAGCAAGGGTCACTTTGAGGCGGAACTTTTTCTGCAAAAAGTCCACGGCCCGGTTGATCTTGGTCTCGTAATCGTGCTGGTCGATATTGATATGAAACTTGACCTCTTTAAGTTTCTGAGCGACGGTATTCTTGCGCTGTGCTTTCTGATTTTTCTTCTGCTCATAGAGCAACTTGCCGAAGTTCATAATCTTGACCAAGTCGGATCGTAGCCATGTCGTTCTGTG
>JAZRNP010000273.1:0-5126 GCA_045648225.1 Victivallaceae bacterium
ACCTTGCCTCACACTGCATCCGCCGGTCTCCGCACAGGGCTACGCTCCGACAAGCCGTTTGGATCAGACGATTTTGGATGCATAGTTAGCTGGTGGTGCGGCGCAAAGCGCACGCACAGCCATGCTCCGCATGGGGCTGGAGCTGTGCAGTGCCCAAGGCGCGATCCGTATCGCTTATGAGAAGTTTTGGGAAATTTTGAGAGTAAATCTACTCTGTTTTTTTGTCGGCAAAGGGTACACTGCATACCATCTATCGTCAACTTAAAATTCCTGGCACTCCTAAAATTCCTGGCATTCCCATCTAAAGAGCCAATACCCCCACCACCGCAGTTTGCAAAATCACCCCGCTCTGTTCTGTTGTCGGCACCGGGCCCCTTGTATACCAACCCACGCCCAACTCAAACCCTCTCAAAAATTCCCAATCTCTCCCAAAACCTCTCACTCACAGAGCCAACCACACAACCATAGTTGCAAAAAAGGGGACGATGTGCAAAACATCGTCCCCTTTGGATTTGTTGCGGCTTACTTCAGCGCAGCACTCAAAAGTTCGGTGATGGTGGAAGCAAATTCCACCGGATTATCCAGCGGACTGCCTTCCAACAGCAATGCCTGATTGTAGAGAGCGTTGGCAAATTTTTCCATCTTTTCCGGAGTTTCCCCTGCTGAAATCCTGGCATTGAAGGCTTCGATCAACGGGTGTTCGCAGTTGAGTTCAAAGATCCGTTTGCTCACCGGGATCTCCTGATGCATCGCCCGGAAAAGCCGTTCCATGTGCGGCGGCAGTGCACTGTTGTCAACGATGAGGCAGCAGGGACTTTCGGTCAAACGGGCACTGAAACGGACTTCGCTCACTTTGTCCGCCAGTTTTTCTTTGAGGAAATCGACCAGCTTGGTATATTTTTCCTGCGCAGCTTTGATCTTGTCGCCGGACTCTTTTTCTTCAAATTCTCCCTTGGTGACCGATTTGAAACTCTTTTTGAGATACTGGAACATCGACTGCATCACCCATTCGTCGATGGGGTCGGTCATAAAGAGGACATCGTAACCTTTGCTGCGGAAGTATTCCAGCACCGGAGAGGAGGCAACTGAACTGCGTTTGTCGCCGGTGATGTAATAGATATCCTGCTGGCTTTCGGGCATTGCTTCGACATATTCTTTGAGGGTGATATATTTGCCTTCGGCGGTGTTCATTGATTCGTAGAGGACGATATCTTTGATTTTCTCGCAGTTGGCGCGGTCGGTGTGCAGACCCTCTTTGACGATCTTGCCGAATTCCGCAAAGAATTTCTCATAATCTTCCCGGCTGTTTTCCAGAAGTTTTTTCATTTCGGAAATGACTTTGCCGGTGACGGCGGTCTGGATTTTGTCCAGCAGCGGATTCTGCTGCAGGATTTCCCGGGAGACGTTGAGCGGCAGATCACTGGAATCGACCACACCGCAGACAAAGCGCAGATAATCAGGGAGCAGTTCTTTGCATTCATCGGTGATGAACATCCGCTTGATGTAGAGCTGCAGACCCTTTTTCTGAATGTCCGGCATCAGCAAATTGAACGGTGCCTGCTTGGGAAGAAAGAGCAATGCTTTGAATTCGCTGGCACCTTCGGCGGTCATGTGGATCGCTTTGAGGTACTCCGTGCCGCCGTAGTTGGATAAATGGGAATAAAAACTTTTGTACTCTTCGTCGGTGATTTCAGAGGGTTTGCGCAGCCAGATCGCTTTCTGGGAATTGAGCACCCGGTCTTCGACGGTTTCGGTTTTGTCTTCGTTGACTTTGGTCTGCGGCAGGATCACCGGATAGGCGATGAAGTCAGAATATTTCCGGACGATTTCAGAAATTTTCCAGCTTTCAAGATAGATTTCACAGTCATCTTTGAGGAAAAGTTTGATCTCCGTACCGGGTTCGGTGCGGCTGGATTCATCCAGTTCGTAACTGCCCTCTCCGGTACTTCTCCAGCAGACTGCCGGCGCGTCGGAACCGGATTTTTTGGTGTTGAGTTCGACCTTGGAGGCCACCATGAACGCCGAATAAAAGCCGACACCGAACTGACCGATCAATTCCGGCATATCAGCGGTTTCGCCTTTTTCAGCGAGAGCTTTGATGAATTCTTTAGTTCCGCTTTTGGCGATGGTTCCGATGTTGGCGGAAACTTCGTCAGCGGTCATACCGATACCGTTGTCGGTAATGGTGAGGGTTTTGGCCTCTTTATCGATGGCCAGACGGATCTGCCAATCCCGGGCCAGTTCGGTACGGGTGAGGCTTTCAAAACGGGCCTTGTCGATGGCGTCGGCGGCGTTGGCTACCAGTTCCCGCAAAAAGATATCCCGGTTGGAATAAAGCGAGTGGATCATCAGCTGCAGCAGCTGCTGTACTTCGGTCTTGAATTCGCGTACTTCAGACATATGTTTATTTTCCTGTAGTTGATAAGAATTAGTTTTTGAAGGATATATTTCATAAAATATAACCCCTTTCGCAGAAAAATCAAGTTGACAAACCTTTCTCTATACGGCATTTTTTTAAAGTGTCAATCGTGAAAGCAAACACTCTGTCTTTTTGCTGCTGGTATGTGAAATCGGATGAATGCCCCGGTGGATGTATCGTGCGGCAAGGTTGGTGGTAAATCAAGGCAACTCCGAGGGAGTGTACGACTGTACTCGACCGAGGCGATGTCCGCAGATTTGCCGCCGAGATTGCCCGGGAGACGCCACCGCCCGTTGTTTTTTATGATACATCTGACTTTCTCTATTTGAATTTTCGGCATTACCGGGTTATAGTAAAGTGATGGTAATAATTTTTGTTTAAATATTTCCTGTGGAGAAAAAAAGACTATGAGTGATGTCAGTGAAGAATTGCGTGCAAATCTGCATGCCAGAGAGAAATTGTGTGCTGCGCTTGCCGCTTTGCCCGAGCAGACCGATGTGACTGATTATGCCGGGGCGATCACCCGGTTGTGCACGGAATATGCCGGATGTGCCGCTATCCCTCCGGAATATTCCGAGGTGCTGGACAAGAAGTTTTCTGAAGCGTTGGAGATCGCCAAAAAAGGTGCAGAACGCTTTGAAGCACATAAAAATGCTCTCTCGAAACTTTCTTCTGAAGTCGATTCTCTGCTCGCAGCTGACGAATTCGCCACACTTAAAGAGGTCGAAGAACTCGAGAAAAAGATCTCCGATCTCGGCGGCGATAACGCTCTGATCGAAAAACTTTCTCCAATCAAAAACCGCCTGACTGCCGAAGCTCTCGCCGAACAAAAAGCTGCCGAAGCTGTCAACAAATTGACCGAAGAGTTGATCCAATTGACCGCCAATGAGGAGGTCGCTCCTCTGCATGACCGCAAACCCCAGATCGAAAAAGAGTTCGCTGCAATCACCAAGGCTCCCCGCAGTGCGGTTTCCCGCTACAATGAGGCGTTCCGCAAGGCCGCCGTCCGGCTCGCCCAGCACTATGAAACACTCGATCTCGCCCGCTGGGAAAGCTACACGTTGAAACTTGATATCTGCAAAGAATTGGAAAAACTCATCGAACTGCCCGGAGCTGAACTCGGCGGTGCTTCCAAAAAGCTCAACGAACTCCGGGAAAAATGGAAGGCTCTCGGCAGTGTTCCCAAAGAGAAAAACGAGGAGATCAATCCCCGCTATCTGGAACTCAGCCGCAAACTTCAGCACCGTATCGATGAGCACTTTGCCCACAAACGGCAGCTGCAGAAGCTCGCCGCCGCCGAAAAACAGAAAATCTGTGACGAATGTGATGCAATGGCCGATTCCACCAATTGGAACGATACCTCCGCCAAGTTCCGGGCATTTCAGGAACAGTGGAAGAGTCTCGAGCGGGCAGGTTCTCAGGAGGCCGCTCTCTTTGCCCGTTTCCGTGCCGCTGCTGACAAGTTTTTTACCGCCCGCAAAGTTGCTTTCGATGAACGCGACCGCATCACCAAAGCCGCCGTCGCCCGGAAAAAGGAGTTGATCAACGAGGCCCGCAATCTTACCGATGTCCGCCGCGCCAAACAGCTGCGTGAAGAGTATCGCAATTGCGGTTCCGCCGGACGCAAAGAGCCGGAACTCTATAAAGAATTCAATGAGGCAATGGACAAATTTTTCACCGGCCGCCGGGAAGAAATCAATGCCAAAGAAGCTCAGGCCCGTGCCCTGATCGCTGAAGTTGAAACCCTCTGCGCTGCGCCGCAGGATGCCCTGAATCGCAGCCGGGAGATCCGGGAGGAACTTCGTTCCATCAGTTGCCGGGAAACCCGCAGTGATGAGCAGGCCGTGTGGCGGAAATTTGAGGCGGCTCTCGCCGGATTCCGGGAAAATGAACGCCGCCGCCGTCTTGCCGCTTCAGGTGATGTCACGGTTGAACTCGCCGGACTTTACAGCAAATTCCTCGCTGGAGAAACTGTGGAAGTTCCGGATTCAGCTATCGGTGCCGGATTCCCGAAACTGCAGAACTTTGCCGCTATTTTTGCTGACGCGGTTTCCGGTGACAGCAAGGCCGCTGAAAAACTGGCAAAACTTTCCGCCGCTGCTTTAGCTGAACGGGAAGCTATTTGCTCCAAATTGGAAAAACTGGCCGGTAAGCAGGATGATTCTGCCGGAAATGATTCCGTCAATCTCGCCTTGGAACTTCAGGCAGCCATGATGGGCAACTTCGGCAAAGCTGAAAAAAATTCTGCCGGCATCAACGCTGATCCCAAAACTCTGATCGCCGATTTTGCCGGTTGCGGTGTTATTCCTCTGGAGGCTTTGAATGAACTCCAGGCCCGCATTGATGCGGCAAGCAAGGTTATTTTCAAGTAACTTGGCTTGCAGTAAAAACTTTGCATACCAGGCCGTGTGCTCCAACTGTTTTGCAAATGGCGATGTGGAGGGGTGGCACTTGGGCTGGGAATGCTGGGAATTTTAGGAGTGCTAGGAATTTTAAGTGGACGATTACTGGTATGCAGTGTGCCCGGTGCCGACAACAAAACAAAGGCTTTTTAGTTTTGCAAATGGCGTAGATAGGCAATTGCTCTGTGTGTACGGAGATGTACGGACAAGGCTGTGCCCGCCGTGACAATCCGCCATCGCTCTGCAAGCTATAGCGCGACAAGCAGAGCGGCAAACTACTCCGCTTTTTTTGAAAAAGGATGGGG
>JAZRNP010000274.1:0-5112 GCA_045648225.1 Victivallaceae bacterium
TCTTCCTAAGACCGCTTGGCCTCCGACTTCCCCTCCGGAAATGTTTGCATCCGGTTACGCCGATCTTTTTGCAAAAATCCCCGCCGGTGCCGACTGGATCATCGCCGATGCACTCGGTATTGAAAAGATCGATGAAAGCATCTGGCAACTGGTGCAGGTTCCCCTGCGCCGGAGATTGTCCGATCCCAAAGATTTCGGTCCGGTGTTTGCCGGACTGGCGGATACCGGATATTCGATGCAGCTCTACAATGAATCCCGTCCGGCTTCCGGAGCGGAACACCTGATGAGCCACATCTGGGAGATGGAACACCTTCTGTGCAATGGCGAAGAGGTTTCCCACGGATTCAAAGTCGGTATCGGAACGGTCACTTCGACCAAGCTCATGGAATTCATCATCAACACTCCGCTTGCCCGAGCCAGAGAGTTGGCTCTGCCGATTTTGAGCGAAACCGAACGTGCGGCGGAGATCGACGAACTGCTGAAAAAAGATTGCTACGGTTCCGGAGTCAAAGAACTGGCCATGAGCAAATATGAAAGCACGCCCCAACGCCGGGAAGAACTTTTTGCCGTCTGGGAAATCCTGCAGGAACGTCTGGCAAAGCAGATCATCTCTTCCGAAGAAACGGTAAAAATGCTCAAAGCTGCCAACAGCCCCTCTCATTACACTGAAATCGGTCTGGGTAAAGAGCAGTATATCCACGCAATCCGCACCGCTCAGCTGATCCGGAAACGTTACACCGTTTTGGATTATCTGTATACGCTCGGTCTGCTTGAAGCGGCGATCGATTACATCAACGCCTGACGTTCAAGCACCAGCGCACTGCGCGCCGGGAGATAACAGGATAAAAACAATCCGTCCCGGCGGGCAGCTGTGTAATATTTTTGTTCCGGCTGCCGTCTGCCGAAACCGCCGAATTGCCGGTCATCACTGTCCAAAATGGTGTTGTAAATGCCGCATGGCACTTCAAATTCATAATCGGTAAAAGAGTTTTCCGGATTGAAATTGAAAATAAAGATCATCCCGGCACGTTCAAAAATAATGATCTTGGCAGTTTCATCTGTTCTCAAATTCTGCACCCTGGAATCATAGATTTTGGAGCGGCCGATAATCTGCATTATTTTGCAGTCAAACCCGCCGAGCTGACAATAGCGCAATTGTGGATTTTTTTCCAGACTCCACTGCCGTCTGGCATATTGGAAGCTCCATTGATTTCCCTCCCGGGGCAAATCGACCCATTCCGGGTGGCCGAATTCATTCCCGGAAAAATTCAAATATCCATGTCCGGCGGTTGCGGCGGTTATCAGACGCATCATCTTGTGCAGAGCCACTGCCCGGTCAATTTGAATATTGACTGAATCACACGACATGGCATCGTACACCGCCTCCCCCGCCATCCGGAAAAACGCACTCTGCCCACCGACAATAGCCTGATCATGACATTCGACATAACTGATACTGCGTTCATCCTGACGGCGGTTCAGCAATTCGCTGTACAGTTGGTTCATGCTCCATTTTTCATCCGGAATATCCAGCAGTTTGAACCAGATATCAGAGATTCCCATAGCCAGACGGAAATCAAATCCGACATCGGCAGCGGAAGTAAGCAGCGGCATTCCGCTGACATCTTCGGCGATGGTTATTGCCTCCGGATACAATTGATGGATCAGGCGATTGGCCAGGGTGAGATAAAGCAGAGCATCTTCATCGGTTTCAGAAGAAAAATAGTCTTCGTAAGAGGTAAATTCCCGATTCAAACCATGGTGAACATAAAGCATACTGGTCACACCATCGAAACGGAATCCGTCAACATTGTACTCTTCCAGAAAAAATCGGCAATTGGAAAGCAGAAAACGTAAAACCGCTTTTTTGCTGTAATCAAAACAGTATGAATCCCATGCCGGATGACAGCCGCGATCTCCGGCATGAAAGAAATTTTCCCGGCAGCCATCGATCAAAGCAACTCCTTCGGCTTCATTCTTCACGGCATGGGAATGTACCAGATCGATCACCACCCGAAGCCCCAGCCGGTGCGCCTCATCCACCAATTCCTTGAATTCATCCGGCGTACCGAAACGGGAGGAAACTGCAAAAAAACTGGAGACATGATAACCGAAACTGCCGTAATAAGGATGTTCCATTATCCCCATCAGCTGAATCGTATTGTAACCTTTTCCGGAGATTTCCGGCAGCAGAGAGCGAAATTCATTATAAGTTCCGATGCCATATTTCTCCTGAGAGATTCCGATATGAGCCTCATAGATCAATGGAGAAACCGGTCGGGGCCGGGAATAGCGGAAACGGTAAGGGAGTTCCGGCTGCCAGATCTGTCCGGTAAAACGGAGTGTTTTCTCATCCTGAACCGCCCGCCGCAGAGCAAGGGGAAGCCGTTCGCCTCCACCGTTGTGCCACTTTACCCGCATACAGTAGGACATTCCATGGGCCATAAGTTCCAACGGGAAACGTCCTTCCCAGATGCCGGAACCGATATGCTTCAAACGGAAACGTTCATCATTGTTCCAATTGGAAAAATCTCCGGCAAGAATAATGTGTTCAGCGTGCGGAGCATATTCCCGGAACACCCACTGGCCGTTTTCACAATGCAACCCGAAAAATTCATACCAATCGGCAAATTCAGCAAGTGAACCATGCTGTTCACAAATTGCTCTTTCCATCTCAGCGGCCTGCTGTCTGCGCCGGCTGATGACATCTGAATAATTCAGCAGTGCTGCATCTGAATCCGGCGACAATGGAGCATTGGCAAACCGTTCCAGATTCCGATTGTTCAATGTGCTCAATTTATCACCAGCGGACGGGTCAGCATCGATTCGTAAATGCGGATGTATGCCTGCGCAGTAACATCGTGATTGAAACGCTGACGGGCCGACTGCATGATCCGGGAAATCACCCGGGCCTTCCATTCAGCCGGACGCTGATAAAATCTCATCGCCTCATCCACCGCCCAGCGCAAAGCGCAACTGTCATAATCCCGGAACACAATACCATTTCCCGAATTGCCATCTTCGCTGAGCATATCCACCGTGTCATGCAGACCTCCGGTGTCATGCACAACCGGTATTGAACCGTAATACTGACAGGTCATCTGCGGCAATCCGCAAGGCTCAAACCGGGATGGCATCAGCATGAAATCCGAAGCGGCAAATCCCAGCCGGGAAAGATGTTCGTCAAAATCACAAACAGTGACCCGGTCATAGAAGTTGTGAAATGCGATAATGTCTTTGAAAACTTTCTGATACGGACCGTTGGCAACAATGGCGATCTGCAGATTGCTATCCCAGTAACGGTGCACCAGATCATAGAGAACATCCGCCAGAAGTGAACAACCTTTCTGCGCCGGATCCAGCCGGTGCGGCCAGAAAAACAACGGAGCAGTCTGATCAACGTGCAGACCGGTTCGCATCTGGAATTCGATCTTGTTGACCGCCTTTGCCGACACATGGTTATCGCTGCTGTAACGGCAGGCCAGAAACTCATCGGTTTCCGGGTCGCAGGTGTCATCGGGACTGTTGAGAATACCGCTGGCACAACCGGCATAAAATTTTCCGGCGATCTCTTTCTGGACACTTGCCGGGACAAAATCGTGCACATTATCGACGATCTCTTTCAAAAAAGAGGGACTTACGGTGTTGATAAAGTGAGAAGAAAAAATACCGCTGGCCAGAAAATCCACCGGATTGTTATCCCGGCTTTCTTCATAATTCAACGGCTGCCGTTCAAAGAAGAGATTCTGCCAGAATGGTGCCGCATCGATTCCCCGATCCTCAATCTCGGAAAGACACTTTTTATGAGTGTGGATATTATGCACCGTAAACAGACAGGGTATTCCCATCCGCCGTGCCGCAGCCGGAATAAGTCCGGTCATCCAATCGTTACAGTGAATAAGATCCGGTTTCACCACCGGAATAATGTTGTTGATGACCTCCCGCTGAAACGCCAATGCCTGCAGAAAACTGTCACAATCGTAACTGCTGTAAACGGTATCCCGGTAATAAAAAATACGATCTTCGGCAAGATGAATCCGGCTGTTATGCAGATTGCTCATATAAACCCGCAATTCATCGCTGATCAATTTGCCGACATCGATATTGAACATCCGACGGTAATGCGGCAGCGCGACATGGACATCCGCTCCCTGCCGGTAAAGTGCACCGACCAGCGAAGCCGATACATCGGCCAGTCCCCCGGCCTTGGCCCGCAAATAACCGCCCATATTGTTCATTCCGGCCGGAAGTGAAGTTATTTCCGGCGTGACGACAAGTATTCTCGGATTGTTTCTGGCTTTATGCTTCATCGGAATGCTCTCTTTTTATTTCGGCCAGCACATGAATCCCGGCACGCTGTTATCCCAATAAGTTCCGGCGGCTTTGATCCGGGCGGTAAGACCGAAACGACCGGAAGCATTACAGACAATTTCTCCGCTGTAAAGATAATTTCCATTGCCGCGATCTTCGGCCATGTTCAATGGCGTGGCCACACCGGAAATGATCTCATTATGGGCGTCTGCCGCACCGCTGTAAGCATCGACCTCGATTTCGCCGGGAGTCAAGCCTCCGAGATAGACCTCCACGGAAACTTTGATCCGGTCTCCGACATGAAGCTGATCCAGTTTGCCATCGACGACCGGATTGCTGATATAAAGTTTGCCGCCATCGAAATTCTCCACCAGACGGCGTTTTTCGCTGACCAGCTGACGGGCAAAAGAGGCATTGTCGGAGATCAATGATGAATATGCTTCGGCGGCCGGCTCATAATATTTCCGGTTGTAATCGCCGACCATCCGGGCACTGGAGAAAAATCCGAGTCCGGTAGCAATCGACGCTTTCATCCGGGCGATCCACCGCAGAGGCAGTTCGCCGCCGATACGCTCATAAAAGCAGGGGATGATCTCATTTTCAAGCAAATTGAAAAGCTGCTGACTTTCAAAATTGTCCCGATCTTCATCTTCAGTATAAAAATCATTGCCTTCAATGGTCCAGCCGTTGACCCCATCCCAGGCTTCGGCCCACCATCCATCAGAAATACTGCAGTTGATAACACCGTTAATGGCAGCTTTCATACCGGAAGTACCGCTGGCCTCCTGCGGACGGCGCGGG
>JAZRNP010000275.1:0-1628 GCA_045648225.1 Victivallaceae bacterium
CAGCCGGATCATGGGACAGGATAAAATCCTCTCTCCGCTCTGTGATTGCCTCAAATTCGGAATGTTAAATTTGAATACGCCCGGTCGTCCGAGAGGAACACTTTTCCTGCTTGGTCCCACCGGTGTCGGCAAGACAGAATCCATCCGTTCCGCAGTAGAATATATGTATGGCACTGCTGACCGGAATTTCCTGCGGCTGGATATGTCCGAATTTTCCCGGCAGGCAGGCGAAGAGGCTTTGATGAACCTGATCGGAACCCCCGGTGGCAAAAGTTCCGGGAGAATGGGAGCATTTCTGGAGCAATGCGATGAAGGAGTCATATTATATGATGAAATTGAAAAATCCCACCCTGCCATCTTTACCATCATGCTTCAGCAGTTGGATGCCGCACGAATTACGCTCAGTAACAATAAAACATATGACTTGAGCAAATTTTTTATCGTTGCCACCAGTAATATCGGGGCACAGGTCTTTCAGAATATCAAACATCTTTCGGAAAGACGCCTGCAGCAAAACCTTGAAATGCAGCTTAAAGAACGGTTCAGTCCGGAATTTATCGCCCGTTTCGGAAAATTCGGGCATGAGATCCTGATTTTCCGACCTTTGAAACCGGAGCATCTGCGGCTGATCGCCGGAAAGTTTTACAAGCTGCTGCTGCCGGAATACAAAAAATCCCACAACATTGATATCTATGGATTTACTTCTGATGTCATCGAAGAAACCCTGCGCAGTATCGACAACACCCGCAACGGGGCCCGTGAACTCCGCAGCAATATTGAACGGAAGATCCGGCATTTTATTTTTGAACTCATCCGTTCAGGAGAACCGGCTTCCGGAATTCTCGATGTCGCTCCGGATGATCCCGAAAAATTTATTTTAACCCCATCACCGCAACCGGGAAAGGAAACTATGTTATGTCACTCTTGAAACAAACTCTCTGCAAACTTGATTTTCCTCGTGAGATCAACACATTTTTATCTCTGCTTCAAAGCAAAGCCGGATTCGGAAGTGCAAAAATAGATGAACTTTATGGTCTGCTTCCGCCGTTGGAAATAACTTTTCAAAAAACGGATCAGTACAAACCAGAGATTCAGGCACTTTTTAACACTTGGGGAGTGAATGGAATACTGCAACTCAAGTGTGCCTGGGACAAGATGATTTTCAAGTTTTACTGCTGTCAGGGGATTTTTTACGCCAAAAGTATTCACCAGCATCAGGCTCATCTTGAATTCAAATTATCCACACCATTGAATAAAGACGCCGCAGAGAAAATTCAGGAGCATAGCCTGAAACGGTTGCAATTACTGGAACACGCTTGCAATGATCATGTTCTGCGAATGCTGGGTATCCGGCAGCAGTTGATCAATCATCTCAAAGAGATTGAGGACAGTGCAAAGCGTGATCTTGCGTTGGAGATCATTTTGACAATGACCGCTTCTCCGCTTTTGCCGGAAGAAAAAATGGATTATGAAGCTTTCTTGAAACGCTCTTATGCCGTTATTGCTGAAATTCTCGCATATCGCGGCAGTTACAGTGCAGAAAATTTCTTCTCAAAATTTGCCGGACGATCAGCGGCAAGGCAAAGTGATAAAATTTATGTAGAGTTCTGTCCGCTGCTGTGTCTGCT
>JAZRNP010000276.1:0-12679 GCA_045648225.1 Victivallaceae bacterium
CGGTGTGTCCCCGGGGAACTCTGGCCAATTCTGCGGCAAGTTTCACCCGTTGTGCTTCGCCTCCGGACAAAGTGGTGGCACTCTGTCCGAGTTTAAGGTAGCCCAGTCCCACCATTTGAAGTGTTTCCAGTTTGCGGGCCAGCGGCCGGATATTGGAAAACAGTTCCACTGCCTGATCGATGGAAAGATCCAATACATCAGCGATGCTCAGGCCCTTGTATTTGATTCCGAGTGTTTCCGAATTGAAACGTTTGCCGCCGCAGGCGGAACAGGTGACGAATACATCAGAAAGAAACTGCATTTCGATCCGCTTGATTCCGTCTCCGCTGCATTCTTCACAGCGGCCGCCTTTGACATTGAAACTGAACCGTCCGGGTGAATAACCCCGGATTTTAGCTTCCGGAAGTTCCGAAAAAAGTTTGCGGATAATGGAAAATGCATCCGTGTAGGTCGCCGGATTGGAACGGGGTGTCCGACCGATGGGACTCTGGTCGATGATGATCGCTTTATCAGCGTGTTCCAGTCCGGAAATGGATTCACATTTGCCGGGCGGCTCATCCTGAATTTTAAAATGCTGATTCAGCGCCCGTACCAGAATGCCGTTGACCAGACTGGATTTTCCGGAACCGGATACCCCGGTGACACAGGTGAATGTCCCAAGCGGAAATTTGGCATCGACCTTTTTGAGATTATGGAATTCCGCACCTTTGATGGTGATGAATTTTCCGTTTCCGCAATGGCGTTCGGACGGGACGGCGATCTCCTTGCGTCCGGCAAGATAATCACCGGTGAGCGACTCCGGAAAAGCGGGAATTTCCTCCGGTCTGCCCTGCGCCACCAATCGGCCGCCGTTGACTCCGGCACCCGGGCCCAGATCCAGCAGATAGTCGGCCCGGCGGATGGTATCAAGGTCATGTTCGACGACCAGTACGGTATTGCCCAGATCCCGGAGTTTTTCCAGAGTGTTGAGGAGCATATCATTGTCCCGCTGATGCAGACCGATGGAGGGTTCATCCAGAATATAGAGCACGCCGACCAGTCCGCATCCCAGCTGGGTGGCAAGCCGGATGCGCTGAGCCTCGCCGCCGGAAAGGGTGGAACTCACCCGGTTCAAAGTCAGGTAATTCAACCCGACATCGCAGAGAAAGGTCAATCGGCTGCGGATCTCTTTTAAAATTTCGCCGGCGATTTGAGTTTCTTCGGTATCAAGTTCCAGTTTGTCAATAAATTCTCTGGCTCTGGCGATACTTAACGCATTGAATTGAGCGATGGACAGTCCGCCGACAGTAACGGCAAGCGAGACCGGATTGAGTCGTTCGCCATGGCACTCCGGACAGCAGCGGGGGATCTGGTACGAACTCAACCTTTCCCGGACTGAATCGGAATCAGTTTCTGCAAGGCGGCGGGTGAGATTTTCCAGAACTCCCTCAAACGGCTTGTTCCAGTGATACTTTTTGCCGTGCATATAGTAGTCGAATTCCAGAGATTCATCTCCGGTACCGTAGAGCAGTTTGTGTTTGAAATCTTCCGGAAGATCTTTGAACGGGACGGTCAGGAGTTTTTCATTGCCGAATTGTTCAGCGAACTTCCGCAATATCATGTTGTAGTAGATGATCAGGTGCCGCGGCCCCCGGCGCCAGCCGGGGATCGCTCCATTGCGGATGGAAAGCGTGGGATCCGGAATCACCTTTTCCGGATCCATGCAGAGCTGGATACCCAAACCGTTGCAGCAGCGGCAGGCTCCATAGGGGGAGTTGAAACTGAAGTTCCGCGGGAGCAATTCTCCGAAAGATACTCCGCATTCGACACAGGCAAGCTTTTCACAAAAGCTTTTTTCTTCAAATTCGGCATTTTCACCGGAGAGCAGCACATTGAGCACTCCGTCACCCCGGCGCAGCGCAGTTTCGACAGAATCGGTGAGCCGGGAACGTTCAATCTCGCCGGTGATCAGCCGGTCGATCACCGCTTCAATAGTGTGGCGGCGGGTCTTGGCGGGATATTCGTCAAGATCATCCAGCATGACGATTTCTCCGTCGATACGGGCCCGGACGAACCCATCGCTTTTGAGCTGATCAATGATCTCCCGGTGTTCCCCTTTACGGCCGGAAACGACCGGTGCAAGCAGGGTGAGCCGGGAACCAGGTTTGAGTGCAAGCAGCTGCAATGTTATCGCTTCGGCGGATTGGGAAGAGAGTTCTTTGCCGCACTCCGGGCAATGAGGATGTCCGGTGTGAGCGTAAAGTAAACGCAGATAATCATAGATTTCTGTGACCGTGGCCACGGTGGAGCGGGGAGTGCCTCCGGCACTGCGCTGTTCAATGGCGATCGCCGGAGAAAGCCCGTCGATATGTTCGACTTTGGGTTTCTGCATCAGGTCGAGAAACTGCCGGGCATAGGCGGAGAGGCTTTCAACATAACGGCGTTGACCTTCGGCGTAGAGGGTGTCAAAGGCCAGACTGGATTTTCCGGAACCGGAAAGTCCGGTGATGACGGTCAGTTTATTTCTGGGGATAACTACATCAAAATTCTGCAGATTATTCTGGGCAGCTCCCCGGATGGTGATGTTTTCCAGCATGATATCAAACTCCGGAAAGTTTACCAGCCCAACTTGCGCATGGCAATAAAAGTGTGAATTTTGCTGTCCACTCCGCAACCTGAAGCCTCCTGAAGCCGGACAAACTGTTCAAGCTGGGTAACCGGAACCCGGAATACTTCGATATCTTCGCACTCTTCCTGATGATTTTCCGGTATTTCCGGGTAATTGGCACCATCGATTTCCATGGCGCATATTGCGACCGCTTCTCCGGTCAATCCCGGAGAACTGTACCCGGAATTGGTGGCAAAGAGAAATTTCCCCTGATAACCGGTCTCTTCATAAAGTTCCCGGTGAGCGGTCGTTTCAATATCTTCGCCGGGGTCGATCAGTCCGGCCGGGAATTCGATCATGAATTTTCCGGCCGGCGGACGGAACTGCCGGACCAGCAGCAATTCGTCATCCGGAACGATCCGGGCAATGATCAGCACCGCTGACGGACGGGAACTGTTGCGGGGAGAACCGTTGACCCGGTCGGCACTTTCCCAGAAACGGGTGATGCCGCGACGGTCAACGTATTCCAATTTGCGCAAAGCGATAAATTTGCCGCTTGCCAGATCATGTTCCTGCCGGATCGAAGCCACCGGATACCTCACACTCAGATAAATTCTTTGAGGAATCTGCCGGCCGGCTGTTTGGCCAGCAGTTTTTTCTCATCGGCGAGGAACTTGCCCAGATGCTCAGTTGCCATGTGGGAATCCAGTGCCGCCTGATTTTTCCACTGTTCATAGATGATGAATTCATCCGGATCGTCGGTGGTGTGCAGGCGGTAGCAGATATTGCCGCTCTCCTGGACGGTGGCGGCGGCAAGTTCCTGCAGAGCCGCTTTAAGTTCCGCCCCTTTGCCGGGTGCGGCATTGATGGGGCAGAGCAGAGTTATGATTTCATTGATCATGGTTCACCTCGCAAGGCAGATCAGGCAAAGACCAGATCACCGAATTTGTCCGGCTGGTGGAAACTGGTTTTTTCAAAATGCTGCCAGCTGAGCCAGGCCGGATTGGAGCAATGGTCGGCGCATTTGGTGAAGTTGGCCTTCCACACCTGTCCGGAAAGTTCCGGATTGATGTTGGAATATTTTTCAAAGAAGGAGATCGGAATACCGAAGCCGAGATACCAGGTCACCGGTTCCGTGATCTCTTCATCGATGAATTTGGGCAGCGTATGGTAACGTTCGATGGTGGCCAGATCATATTCCGGAACGAGGTCATACTCTTTGGTAAAAAGATTTTTGATATGATAGAGCAGAATCGTGCCGCCGCAATTCATTTCAAAGTTGAAATAGCGTTCCGCATTGGCGGGAGTGACAAAAAATTCCACACAGCTGTCCCGGCAGACCTGTTCCTGGTTGTGACGGGAACGGGAAACCACATACTGATCTTTGACCTGAAACATACCGCAGATACGGCGATCATCATAGAGCATCCGGATCCGGACATCGGGTTTGTGGGTGCCGCCGCGGTCGAAGCGGTAATCTACTTTGAGTTCGTTGGCACTCTGCCAGAGTTCTGAATCCCATCCGGCATCCAGCGCAATGGTGGAAGCCGCCTGTTTTACAACATAAGCATTACTCATTATCATTTACTCCTTGATATGAAATTTACAAAATATAACGACACTATAACATAACTCCGGCGGAACAATATTACAATGGTGTAATGAAAAAATTCCCGGTATCGGCTTGAAAAATTTTTTCTGAAGAGTTATTTTAGTTCATTATGAGTATTTACTTTTTGAAAAAATTATGTTCCGGATTCCGGAATTTTCTGCCGTTGCCCTGTCCGCTTTGCCGACGGGGTATTCCGGAAGTACCCAACGGATTTTGTGAAAATTGTCTGAAACAGCTGGATTTGATCCATCCGGATGAATCATGCTGTCCCGGATGCGGCGGCAGCATGACCGGTGCTCTGGCGGTCTGCGGACAGTGCATCGCTGAACCGGAACGTCCGTGGCTGAAAGCATACACCCTGATGCCTTACCGGAAATATGCCAAAGAGGCGATCCGCAGTTTCAAATTTCACAACCGCCCGGAGCTTGCCCGTCCTTTCGGGATGATACTCGCTGATAAAATAATCTCCGCCGGGATCAATGTTGATCTGGTGATGGGAGTTCCGCTGCACTTTATGCGGCAATTTACCAGAGGGTATAATCAGAGTCAATTGCTGGCAGAGATGGTGGCTTCCCGCTTCCATATTCCAGTGGGGCAGCCGTTGAAACGGGTGCGGAAGCGTTCACACCAGTCCCGGAGAAACCGGAATGACCGGCACCGGGAGCTGGCCGGAAGTTTTATTCTGAAATCCCCGGAAATGGTCGAAAACCGGAATATCCTGCTGATCGACGATGTTCTGACTACCGGAGCCACACTGCACGCAGCAACCGAAGCTTTGTTGACCGGACATCCCGCCTCGGTGACGGTAATAACTCTGGCACGGACGCCGGGACATTCCGTTTTTTGAAATTGTCTCAACTCTTTCCCGGTGTATTTAAAATGACCGGACAACAGAAACGGAATATTATGCCGGCCCACTAAAGAAAAAAATTACATCTCCGACAACTTGATTTTTGTCCATTTGTGATTATATTCTTTGGTGAAGAAACTGAAAGAGGAGAAAAAGTTAAATGAACTACACCGAACCATATATTTTGCTGCTGGTACCGGCAGTATTGATTTTGATCATTTTCCTCTACGCCGCTGCTGCCAGAAGAAAAAAACAGCTGCTCTCCATCCTGCTCGGCAGCAATGCCGATGACCCGGATTCACTCCGGCTGTCCCGCACTGCCCGCATCTGGAAACTTATTCTTTATCTGGCCGCAGCGACACTTATCATTTGCGGCATCGCCCGTCCTTACTGGAAAAAACTTCCATTGCCGCTGAAAAGTTCCGGCCGGGATATCATCGTCCTGTTCGATGTTTCCAAAAGTATGCGGGCGACCGATCTGCCGCCATCCCGGATGGAACAGGCGAAATTTCTGTTGCGGGAGATCGTAAATGCTTCTCCCGGCGATCGTTTCGCTTTGATCGCTTTTGCCGGAAATGCGTTCTTGAGCTGCCCATTGACCGCCGATCATACGGCATTCAATGAGTACATCAACGAGCTTGACACCGATACGGTACCTCTGGGCGGAACCAATATCGAACGGGCGTTGCGGAGTGCCGAAAAGGCATTGAAATCCGCCGAAAGTTCAGTTAATGCCGTGCTGATGCTGACCGATGGCGATGCACTTAGCGGCAATGCCGAACGGCTGATTTCCGACTTTAAATCGGCCGGAGTTCCATTGATCATTGCCGGATTCGGTGATCCGTCAGCGGCGGCTCCGGTGCCGGACGGCAAAGGCGGATTCATCCGGCAGAGCGACGGCAGTGTCGCTGCCAGCAAACTTAACGAAACAGCCCTGTCGCATCTGGCTGCCCAAACCGGAGGCGTTTACATCCGCAGCACCATCGGAGATACCGGATTCACAGCGATCGAAGCCGCTTTGAATAAACTTGCCCGCCGGGAACGGGAATCCGGTACACTTTATCAGATCGATGAAAAATTCCCATGGTTTTTTGCCGCAGGTTTTATTCTGCTTTTGATTGCCGGAGTGATTTCCGAAGCTCCGGGGAAAAACCGCACCGTTTTAAATAAGGCGAAAAATTTACTGCTGCTGATCTTTTTATCCACTGCCGCCGTTGTTCATGCAGGAAAAACCGACTCTGATTCCGAACCTCCGTTGCCGGCAGATGCGCTGCAGCTTTATAATCTGGCAAGAGAACGTCAGCAAAATGGCGATGCTTCTGCAATGGCTCTTTACGAAGAGGTCATCAGCAAATCGGCCGGTAATCAGGATTTGCAGAACCGGGCACTGCACAATCTGGGAACCGGTTCCCACACTGAAGGCCGGAGTTTAACCGGCAAAGCGCAGGCACTTCTTGCCGCTCAGCAGCCGGATGGAGCTCTTGAACAATTGAAAGCTGCCGAAAATAAATTCAATTCCGGTAAAGCTCTCTATACTCAGGTTTTGAATACCGAACATCCGGTCGCCTCCGCAAGTGCCGCCAATCTGCGGCAATTGGAACTGGATATGCAGCAGCTGCAGAAATTGAAAAAACAGATCGAGGAGCTGAAAAAACAGCAGCAAAAAGCACGTCAGCAAACGCAAAACGCCCTTGATCAGCAAAAGCAGCAAAAGCAGCAGAATCAGCAAAAGCAGCAGAATCAGCAAAAGCAGCAGAATCAGCAAAAGCAGCAGAATCAGCAAAACCAGCAGAATCAACAAATTAAACAAGCTGCTCAAAGTGCGGCGGAATTGGAAAAACAATCCGCTGAGCTGAAACAGGAAAATCTCCGTCAAAATGCCGCCAAAGCCCGGAAAGAACTGGAAGATGCCGCCCGCAAACAAGAACAGGATCCGGCTTCGGAAGATATCCGCAAACATCTGGAAAATGCCGCCAAAGCTCTGGGTAAACCGGAGTCGGAACAAAAAACGGAATCCTCTGAACGTAAAGGCGATAAGAAAAATCAGAAAGATGACAGAAATTCTGCCGGAGAAGAAAATTCTGAACAGAAACGCCGGCAGGAAAAACAACGCAATGCGGAACAGCAGCTGCAAATGCTCGACGATGAAGCCGCTCCCATGCGCCGCAATCTGCGCCAGCGCAACATTCAGGGAGCTCCGCAGAAAAAAGTGGAAAAGGATTGGTGAACATCATGAGAAAACGGTTATTCGCAGTATTGCTTTTTATTTTGCTTCCGGTGTTGACTTTTGCAAATGATGCAATACAAATATCGTTCCGGCCGTCCCGTCCCGAAGCCGGAGAGAGTGTCTATGTGACCATTTCTGCTGCCTTGCAGTCACGCAACCGCCCCGAACTCGTTCTGCCGGATCTTTCCGGCAAGGCAAAGTGGAACTATAATATGCGTTCCGATGGTTCCCAGATGAGTATTACCAACGGAACACCCCGGGTAACTTACCGTTTTGTCCGTCAGCTGCAAACCACCGCCGCCGGGAAACTGGAAATCCCGCCGTTTAAAGTGCGCAGCGGCAATCAGGAGTTGGTCAGTGCCGCAACCGTATTGGAGATCCTGCCGCCCGGGAGCCGGAAGCCGGATAAAAATGCTCCGCCGAAACCGTTCGGTAAACTGAGTTCTTTCCCGGAACGTCCGCTGCGCCCCGGGGAAAAGATCAATCTTAATCTGGAGTTGTTCATCCCGGAAAACTACCAGCTGCTCGATCTTGCCATGTCTTCTCTGGAAAATACCGGCAATGCCATATTGCTCAAAGACCGGCGTACCGGGACGGCGATACAGCAGCTGCCGGCGTACACCGCCAACATCAAAGATCATGAATTCAATGTATATCCCTTCAAGATCACCGCACGCACTGCCGGAAGCGGTGAATTTTTCCCTGAGGCGGTGCTGAATCTCTCTTTGCGGGAGATCCGTCAGGCTTCACCGGATGGTTTCGGAGATGATATTTTTGACTCTTTTTTCCGTACTTCCAGTCGTTTCGGCCGTCCGGAAAGTGTGACTCTGACGTTGAAAGACAGTGCCGGATTCAAAGTCCTGCCGCTGCCGGAACTTCCGGCGGGAGTTTTTGATCCGGGAATTTCCGGTAAATGGGAGATGAGTGCCAAATTGAGTTCCGCCGTCTGCCGGAGCGGAGAGATCACGGAACTGGAGATCACGCTTTCTCCGCAGAGCGGCAGTGCGGATGCGGACAGTACGCTTTTGAAGGCTCCGCAACTGGATTTCCCCGGTTTCCGGGTTTATCCTCCGGAAACCATCCGCAAGGACGGCAAAGTGTTTATCCGTTACGCCCTGATCCCGTTATCCCCCGGCGAAAAAACTCTCAGTTTCAAACTCGGCTCTTTCGATCCGGTCTCCGGTAAATGGGATATTTCCGCATTCACTTTACCTCTGGCTGTGACTCCGGGGGCAGTGAATCAAACTCCGCAAACTGAAAAAAAATCTGCCGCACGGCCGGTGGCCGAAGCACTCCGCCAGGCTCCGGAAAATTCAAATTCTCTGCTTCCCGGGCTGCACTATTTGAAATCCGATGACCGCAAATGGGTTGATATTCCATTGATAAAAAACAGTATCCTCTGGATATCGCTGTTCTTTGGTGGCGGTGTACTGCTGCTGGTCATTGACTGGTTTATCCGGAGATTCGGCAAAAACTTTTCCCGTAACCGGCTGATCCGCCGCCGGGAACTGCGGAAAAAGGTCCGGGAAATTTCCCGGGAACTGAAAAAAGGACACGATCCGGTCTCCGTTATTGAAAAATACGGAATCTCCGAAATTGCCGAATTGTGCGGTCTGCCCGCCGGAAGTACCGCACAGGATATTGCGGAAAAAATCGATGATCCGGAACTGAAAGAATTTTTTGCCCGGATCGCCAATACCGGATTTCTGCCCGGAAATGTGATGATGTACGATTCTTCGGATCATATATTGGAAAAATTGTTGAAGTTTCTTAAAAAAATCACATTGTCGGTTGCTATTATCTGGATATCATTTTCGCTTTCCGGAGGTATTGCCGCTTATAATTCCGGAGACTTCCGCAAAGCGGATGTGGAATTCAAACGGCAGCTGCGCAATGACCGTCTTTCTCCGGCTTTACTTTACAATCTGGGATGTACCGCATTTCAGTTGGGTGATCTGCCCGAAGCCCGGGTTTGGTTCACCCGGGCTCTGCGGCTGGATCCAGGGGATGCGGAGACTGCCGCCAATCTCCGGATCGTCGAAGAAAAACTTCAACTCTATTCTGAAAAAGAAAGCTCCGGTCTGACCGGACAACTCATTGCGCTGCGGGATTCGCTTTTTCGCCCGGATCAATATCTGGTGCTGGCGGCTGCCGGATTTTTCCTGATCTGTCTGATTGCGGTTCTCCGGAACAGCGGCGGTACCCTCTGGCGATGGTGCAGTGCGGCGGCAATTTTATTTTTGATGCTCATAACCCTGCTTGCCGCACTGGAACAAAGTGAAAGTTCCTATTCGGCAAATTCGCTCATTATCACCGGCAAAAATGTGGAAATCAGATCGCTCCCGGTGGAGAATTCCGGTACTGTCATCAAAAAGATCAACCCCGGCGGCGATGCGGTTCTTATCGAAAAACGTAATTCCTGGTTCCGGATCAATACCGGTGATACCGAAGGCTGGATCCGGGAAGATCAGGCAAAGCGGGTGTTTCCCTATGGAATATTGTGATTATCCGCTTCACGCCTGGTCGCATTACCGGCATCACTTGCGCTCTCAATGTCCCCGCAAGGCTTTGTTGTATTTCCGGGAGGCCCGCTGCGGGGCCGATCCGCAGGATAGCGAACCGGAATTCCGGATAATTCACGGACTGCGCCGGAGGATAACTCTGGAACAATATATTTCAAGACTTTTTGACCGGGAGATCCGGAAAATATTTTATCATCCTCCGGAAGAAAATATCTCTCCGGAATCTCTGGCAGCAACAATTCATGCCATATTTGACCGGGAACTGGAACTGATGCTCTCCGGAGTCCCGGGCAAAGATCACAAATTGTATATGCTCAAAGAGTTTGAAAATAAAAACTGCAATCTTTCTGAACTTGTTTCGCAATCCGGAAAACTCATCGATCAATACTGTATGGCCACCGGAAAAGAGTTGTGGAAACTGATCGGAGATACCGATTTCATCTGCCGCCGGGAAATCCCTGCTCCTCTGACTGTTTATATCAATGAACTCTGCTGTTACTGTTCTCCGCTGCTGGCTCTGGAAAGAAACGGCGTGCTCTGGATAGTTGAAAACAACTGCAGTGACACCAGCGTGCTTTTGCACAAATTTTATGCGGTCAATACTCTCGGGAGGGAACCGCATCTGGTGCGTTCATTTTCTTATTGCCGGTCGAACGGAGAATTTCAGGAAGCCGGTCTGGAACTCAATGTATCCCAAACTTTGCAACAGATATCTGAAGCAGGTGCACAGTGGGCGGAATTGCTGATCATGCAATGGGAAAATGCCCCGTTCAATGCCGCTCATTGTCCGGAGTGTGAATTCAATTTTTTCTGCAATCAATATCGAAAACCCCGAAATGATGAGGTAATTTCATGAAAAAATTTCTGACTGTAATTGCTGCTTTTTTTGCCGGTACCATACTGCTTTACGGAGCACCCGAACACTGGATGACCGATTACGATGCGGCAGTAAAACTGGCGGTGAAAGAGAAAAAAGCTGTTTTGGTTCTTTTTACCGGTTCAGATTGGTGCCCCGGTTGCATCGCTTTGTACAACAATACGTTGAGCAAGGAAAAATTTATCCGGTTCGCTCAAAAAAATCTGGTTCTGGTCTACATGGATTCGCCCCGGCACCGCTATCAGGGATTGACTGAACGGGCGGCGGTGGTCAAGCTCAACCGCAAACTGGAACCGGGACCCTACATCCCCGCCACCGTAATTGTTGCCGGTGACGGCAGAATTCTCGGCCGGATCAGCGGATACCGGGATGCTGACGATTATATCAAACTGATTGAAGGGATGATAAAATGAAAAAACTTTTTCCGCTGCTGCTGTTTTTGTTTCTGCCCTGGCTGTCGGCAGCTCTTGACCTGCCGTTTGACTGGAAGTGCAGTATTGGTTCCGGGGGTGCGGAATTCACTTTGACCGTTGCGTCCGGACACTACCTTGAGCCGGAGGGGATCCAGTTTGAATTGACCTCTCCGGCAGGAGAAAAAGTAACTCCGCAACTTAAAAATGCTTCCGGTCAGGCCCCTGCAAAATTCACTCCGGGGGTCTGGGTCTGGACGACACCGGCAACCGGGATTTCCGGAAAAATCATATTTCAGGGATGCACCGTTGACGGAATGTGTTTTATGCCGCAGGAGTATGAGTTGCCCGGTGCCGGGAAAATTCCGGAGAAAAAAGCGGCAGAGGATGCCGGGAAATATGAATTTGTCCGGAAAGCCGAAGGATATATGGATGCCGGAAAATTTCTGGAATTTCTTCAAAATAAAAGCAGCAGAGGATTTTTCGGCGATGCCGGGATCATCGGAATATTGCTGTTGACTCTTATCGGCGGTCTCGGTCTCAATCTTACTCCGTGTATTCTGCCTATGGTTCCGGTGACGTTGATCATTCTCGGAGCCAAAGGCGGCGGGATCCCCGGTTTGAAACGGGGACTGGCCTACGGTGCCGGAATGGCGATCGCTTACGGGATCCTCGGTTTGGCGGCCGCATTTCTGGGTATCGGTTTCGGGACACTCAACAGCATGCCGCTTTTTAATTTCATCATTGCCGGGATGTTCATCTGTATGGCGTTGGCAATGGCGGGAGTTTATAATTTCAATTTTGCTTCATCTTTGCGGCAGTCGGTACGAACTCAGATCACCGGCTGGCTGACGGCACTGATAATGGGAATCGTTTCGGCTCTGCTTGCCGGGGCGTGCGTGGCTCCGGTGGTTATCAGTGTACTGCTCTTTACCGCAAGAGAATACAATTCCGGAAACAGTTGGGTGATAACATTGCCGTTTGTACTCGGTATCGGCATGGCTCTGCCCTGGCCGTTTGCCGGATTCGGATTGAAAATATTGCCGAAACCGGGGAAATTCATGGTTACGGTCAAATATCTGTTGGCCGCGGTGGTGGCTGTTATGGGAATTTATTACCTGATTTTGGGATTCAAACTGCTGAAATCAGGTGTAGCTGCTGCTGCCGGAGAATCAGACGGCTTTGCCGCTTTGGAAAAGGCCTCTGCAATATCCCGGCAGAGCGGTCGGCCGATCCTGATAAAATTCGGTGCCTCATGGTGTAAAAACTGTCACGCCATGGCAGAGAGTACCCTCAAGGACCCGGAAGTTGTAAAAACTCTCAACGAAAATTTTGTCGTGGTTGATTTCCCGGCGGAAAATCCCAATGAACCGAGAGTAAAAGCTCTGCTCGATGCCTGGCAAATTCCCGGTTTCCCGGCATTTGTCATCGCAAAAGTCAAAGAGTGATGCGTTACTTCGGGTGGTTGGCACCACTATCTGCGGCAGCATAACCGCCGTCAGGCGGAACAATATAACTGCCTCCCGCCGGTCGGTCGGGATGAACGCAGGATGATAACAAGAAAGCGGCAGGCAATGTGAACAAAGTGTTCACA
>JAZRNP010000277.1:0-5745 GCA_045648225.1 Victivallaceae bacterium
TTCCGGCAGTCATAAAAGGCAAATGTTTCAATCTCGCGCACCGTTGCCGGAATTTCGATATCGGTAAAACTGCACTGTTCGCCGATACCGCATCCCAACGCTTTGGAACAGGCTTCTTTAGCTGCCCAGCGACCGGCACAGAAAATCACTGCATCGCGCTTGGATGCCAGAGCATTCTCCGCTGCGGTGAGCAGACGTTTTTTGAAAGAATCGCCGTGCTTTTCCAGCACCCCGGCGATTCTTTCCATTTCGACAATGTCGGTTCCGAGTCCGATAATACTCATGTTGTGTTCTTGGATTATGTTCCCGGAGAAAATGGATTTCTCCGGGAGATGGTTTTACAGTGATGCAGCGATTACCGCCTGCCCGTGACGTTTGAAAGTTTCGTCCGGGATGTGGATTTCCACGGCCAGTTCCGGGAAAACTTCCTTGAGCACCCGGTTGGCTTCCGCAATGATCTCGCTTCCGCCCTCGCCGCTGGAAACCCGTCCGAGCAGCAGCAGATTGGCAAGATCGTAGAAGTCCGCATAATGAGCGATCGCATAACCAAGGTAGACACCGACCGAACGGTAGATCGCAGAAGCGCGCTCATCATTTTCCGCCCGGGCAGTTTGAACCATTTTCAAAATCTCCGGCAGCTTGGTGTCGGCAGGGAAATCAAATCCGGCCGCTTTCACCAGACGGCCGACGGCCTGCTGTGACAAGTATGATGCTCCCACACCGCAATCGCCTGACCACTCATCCTGCGGCGGATTATCGGTACGGTAATCCACCGGGGCGAAAGCCAATTCATTGAGGTAATCGGTGAGATTACCTTCGGGGGTGACATAGCCGACGGCTTCGCTGGTTCCCATGGCGAGACCGATCAGAGAATTTTTCTGCAAACTCACAGCACCGGCAAGAGCGGTAACTTCGCCGTCATTGAGCACGACAAAAGGAACTCCCGGAAACTCTTTGGCTATCTCCAGAAAGATCGGGCGCACTTTGGTCTTGAATTCTGCTTCAGGGATACCCCGGAAAAGTGAAGCGATACGCGGCTGATTTTCCACATAGACTCCGGCGGCACTGCCGCCGATGGCATCGATCCGGGGCATTTTGGCTGCGGCACGGCGCAGGGAATCCAGAATACCTTCCCTGTGATAATTGACATCTTTCTGGAAATAGGGATCCCAGACCACCTCTTCGCTGTGGACAGTCTTACCGTCGATAACAGCGGCGCATTTGCGGTCTGAACCACCGAGGTCAAAACCGATCCGGCATCCGGAAAAGTTGCCGCCGAGTTTCATTGAGATTGCTTTTTCCGGCTTGGCCTGATCGTAAGGAATGCTTATGATCCGGAACTCTTTGCCGTAGATGCGTTCTCCCATGACCTCGTAGTCAAAAGCCCGTGCTCCGTCTGCCGAATAGATTCCGGCAAGCTGAGCTGCGACCAGCGGGGCTCCGGCAACAGCGACTTCGCAGCCGCCGTACGCCCAGAGCATGAATTTTACAATGCGCTCGACATAACGCAAATTGAGTTCCAGATTTTCTTCCGTATCAGCGAGCATCAGTGAATCAAACCGGGAAACTGCGCCGTTGGAACGCTCACAGGTGATGGCGATTTTCACAGAATCAGAAGCAGCGGCGGCCAGTTTGCGGTATTCCCGGTTCCAGAGCGCAGCCGGAACAAATCCGGGATCAAGTTCCGGGATGATGGGCGAATTTACAGTGATCTGTTTCATGATCTTCCTCAGCGGTAAGCTTCCCATTTGGGATCGTTTTCAAAGATCTCTTTGTAGAAATCTTTGAGTTTGAGATCAGCGGCGGCATCTTCGTCAAGAATGATCACAGTATCCGGATGCAGCTGCAGTGCCGAGGAGGAGATCATCGCAGTCATCGGACCTTCGATAGCGGCAGCAGCGATGGCGGCTTTGCGTTTGCCGGTGATCAGCTGCAGCACTTTTTTGGCATCGAGCACAGTTCCGACACCGGCAGTGAAGGCACGGCGCGGCATGGATTCGGGAGGATTGAAGTAGACCTTGTTCTGCTCATAGGTGGTCTTGTTGAGATAGGCGACATGGGTACGGCTGGAGAAGCTGGTTCCCGGATCGTTGAATCCGACATGGCCGGAATTACCGATGCCGACCAGCCAGAGGTCAATGCCGCCGGCTTCGTCGATGGAATCATCATAACGGGCGGCTTCGGCTTCCTCATCGTCAGCCAGACCATCGGGCAGATGGGTGTTGCGGATGTCGATATTGACATTGTTGAACAGGTGTTTATTCATGTAGTAGCGGTAGCTCTGGTCGTGTTCCGGAGCCAATCCGGCATATTCATCCAAATTCCAGGAGCGCACCTGGGAAAAATCGACTTCACCGGCCTTGTTGAGCCGGGAAAGTTCAGCATAGACGCCCTCCATGGTGGCTCCGGTGGCCAGACCGAGTTTGAATTCCGGCTTGGCATTGATGGCATCGGCAATCATGCGGGCAGCGAGTTTTTCAGCACATTCGGCACTTTTACAAATGATGATTTCCATAAAAACGACCTTTCAAAATTAATGGTTTAACTACCGTCAACATCATAATATATCACTTTTTGTGCATTTGACTATGTAATTTTTGCCATAATATATGCACAAAAGTGTAAATATCAACTTTTTTCTCCGTACGGGTATGGGAATGAAGCCAGCACCCCGTCGCCGGCATCCCCGCAAAGAGCCCGGGTGATCGTCAGAACATACCGGAAACTGTCGCTGTTCACGGCACTTGAGAGCAGCATATTCCCGGCGAGATTCAAAATATCCCGTTGGGAGAAAAATTCCAGATCCTGCGCAGAAGACAATTTGCAGCACCGCCAGTCACCGATTCCGGCGAGAATGGTGTTTTCACCATCGTACAGGACAAATTCTCCGCAAAATCTCGCCACCTGAAACCGCTCCGGCTCCTGCATCATGGTTTTGAGCAATCCCAGAAGCAGACTTCCGGCCCCGCTGCGCTGGGACAAAATGGTACCGATGCAGTAATTTTCCGGGTGGATGGTACTTTCCAATTCGGCGGCAAACCCGTTGCGGCACATGAAGGCACGGGCAGATTCCAGAGTGTCGAGCGGCCGGGAAGAGCGGGCGGCGGAATCGATGAAACTTTTCAATGCATTGGCCACATTTGTCCGGGAATCCCGGTCAAACCAGAGCATATGCAAAGCGACCACTCCGGATATGAAATCTGGTTCATCCTGATTGAGCAATGCAAAAAATTCCCGCCGCCAGTTGCGGAAAGTTATTGCAGACTGCAGCTGATGCGCCCGACGGCGCACCAGTGGATCAGGATGCTCCTGAAGCCGGGCCGGCAGATCACCCAATTCATCCTGCCGTTCCAGCATTGCTGCGATGACATTTACTGCGACATCTTCGTTTTCGTCATCCAGCAGAGTGGCAAGTTTTTCCAGATCGTCAGGCGTTTTCACTTTCTGCATTTCCGGCAGGGGTTTTACGGACGGGGAACTTACCCATGAGAGCATCCTGAGCAATATTTTTCACATCATCCGGGAAATCATTTTTGATGATCCAACGGAGAAAACCCGGTTCATTTTCGGCGAGATCGCGCAGGGTACGGCCGGAATATTTTCCGAAATTGACCACCACTTCATCCCCGTTCCATTTGAAACGGCGGTTGCGGTCAAGTGCATCGGGATCACTGTTGTCGGAAAATCTGGCCAGTTCCTCCACATTCCGGGGCAATTCGGGGTGCCGCTCCAATTGGCCGAGCAGCACGTCCCAGGTGGCGGCGGTGTCAGCAGCGGCACCGTGAGCACCTTCCAGATCTTTGCCGCAGAAAAATTTGTACGCTGCGGTGAGCGTCCGCGGATAAAGTTTGCAGAACAGAGTGTAGGCATCGATAACCCGGCGTTCGGAAGTACGCAAATCCAGACCGACCCGTTTGAACTCATTTTCCAGAAGCGGAATATCAAATCCCTGAATATTGTATCCGGCAAGGTCGCAGTTTTCAAGATAGGCCAGCAACTTATCTGCAATATCATCGAAAACCGGACACGCTGCCACATCAGCATCGCTGATTCCGTGAATCGCCGTTGCACTGGGGGGGATCGGCATTTGCGGATTGAGCCGCCGGACCGTACTGCGGCTTTCGCCATCCGGCATGATTTTTAAAACAGCAATTTCAACGATGCGGTCTCTCTGGGGGACGACACCGGTACTTTCAATATCAAATACGACCAGCGGGCGGTCAAGTTTCAACTGTTCAAACATCTTAAAATTCTCCAAATACTCCGTTAAAAATGTTTCGATATAATATAACCGGGACCGTAAATAATTACAAGTTGCCGCCCCGGCTTTTTATTGCCGGCAAGATTCAGGCTTTCCGCATGAATATCACAAATGAGGTACCGGAATTTTCCGCAGATTTCAGCTGGATCCATCCTTTGTGATTAGCGATGATTCCATAGGCCATGGACAATCCCATACCGGTACCGCTGCCGACCGGTTTGGTGGTGAAAAACGGTTCAAAGATCCGGTCTGCCACTTCCGGAGACATACCGCAGCCGTTATCCCGGATGACAATCGCCAGATAATCGGACGGACGGGCATTTTCCAGATCTCCGGGCGGCGGGGCAAACGGAACCGGAGAATCGACCGCTTCCAGAGCGAACAGTTCAAGTTTCGGTTCAGCGACTCCGTTCAGAGCGTCTACGGCATTGAGCAGCATATTGATCAAAACCTGCTGCATTTGAAAGGTATCTGCAGAAATTTTCAAATCATTTTCCGGACGGGTCACTTCAAAATTCACTGTTCCCAGCTTTTGCGGAGAAATAAGCATCCGGCACTGTTCAAAAAGGGTGGCAATATCAATTTCCACTACATGATATTTGCCGCGGCGGGCGAATCCGAGCATCTGACCGGTGAGTTTACCTGCCTGTTCGGCGATATTTCCGATTTTTTCCAATTGGGTGCGCATGGCTTCGGGATCGTTCTGATTGAAAATAGTCGCCACATCCACATATCCCAGAATTGCATGAATGCAGTTGTTGAAGTCGTGGGCGATTCCTCCGGCGAGAATACCGAGAGATTCCAGACGCTGCGAGTGATTGAGCTGTTCAGTAAGAGCCTCTTTTTCCCGGGCATACTCCCGCTCTTTAGTAACATCCCGGGCCGTCATCACCAGCAGCAGACGCTGCGGCAGCTGTACCGGAAAGATCGAAGTCTGCAAAATTTTGCGTTCAGATTCCTCTTCACGGGTGATGCAGTCGATCTGCACCGGAGAAGAGATGTTGGTCGGCAATTCAATGGCTTCTCCCTGCTCCGTAGTTATCAGTTTATCCAGCCGCACATCGGCAATATTGCCATTTTTGAAAGAGTGGAACAACTCCTTGGCAGCGATATTGGCATCGATGATTTTGCCCCGGTCATCGCAAGTGATAATGATCTCTGTCGCATGATCGAATACAGCGTGAAAACGGTTCTGCCACTCCTGCAGATGCTTTTCCGTTTCCTGAAGTTTTCCGTAACTGCCGAAAAAAGCAAACACAAAATCCAAGACTCCGGAATTACGGTGATCGACCACCTCCGTTTCAAAGCGTTCGATATAGATCACCAGCATAACTGCCAGAATCATCACTCCGACCAGCCGGGCATAAAAATCACCGTTGAAAATCTGACTCATGCTGTCTCCGGCAATGCCGGAAACCAGCGAGGGAAGCAAACCGGCCAGCAATGCACACGGCATCGCCAGCAGGATCGACCACCGCCTCGAA
>JAZRNP010000278.1:0-6288 GCA_045648225.1 Victivallaceae bacterium
GGCGGAATTGAGAGCCGGAAAGTGTGATCTGGTATTTGAATTCGCCATTCAGCAGCTCGCTGCCAAAGTTGAGGTGCTGGATGTCAATATGGGCCTTTCCGGAATTGACGAAAAGGCGATGATGCTCTCCGCCATGACCCGGATACTGAAAAGTACTCCCGCCATGCTGTGTATCGATTCCACCGATCCGGAAACCGTGGAAGCTGCCTTGCGGCTCTATCCCGGCCGGGCCTTGCTCAACTCGATTTCTGCTGAAGAAAAGCGGCTGAAAGAGATCCTGCCGATCGCTGCAAAGTATGGTGCAATGCTGATCCTGCTTCCTTTGACCGATGCCGGATTGCCCAAAGATGGCGGTGAGCGGTTCGAAATTCTGCAGACGATCATGGCTGAATGTGAAAAATACGGTTATTGCAAGCAGGATTTCTGCGTTGACGCATTGATTCTTGCCGTTTCCACCGATCCGAACGCTGCAGTGGGGGCATTGGATTTCATTTCCCGCTGCCGGGCTGAGAATCTCAACACAGTTTGCGGTTTGTCCAATATCAGTTTCGGTTTGCCCAACCGTACTCTGGTCAACCGGACCTTTTTGAGCATGGCAATGGGACGCGGTCTGAATATGGCGATCGCCAATCCGCTTTTTGCGGATGTCATGGAGGCAATTTGCGCCGGAGATGCTTTGAATGGTAAAGATGCCAATATGGAAAATTTCCTCTGCAACTTTGCCAATACCTCTGTTGCCGCTCAAACGGCGGCGGTTCCGGCCGACCCGGAGGCAAGATTGAAAAGTGCCGTGCTGCTGGGAGATATTGCCGGTATCGCCGGAAAAATCGACGCTCTGCTTGCCGGCGGCATGGATCCGGCCGATATTATCAATCGCATCCTGATCCCGGCCATTACCGAAGTCGGCGAAAAATATGAGAAAAAGGAGTATTTCCTGCCGCAGCTGATTGCCGGTGCCGAAGCAATGAGTGCCGGAACTCAATATCTTGAGCCGATGCTCGCCGGAAATTCGGTCAAGCAGACGCAGGGTAAAGTGATCATCGCCACGGTCAAAGGAGATATTCACGATATCGGCAAAAATATTGTGGCGGTGATTTTGCGGAACTACGGTTTTGAGGTGATCGATCTGGGCAAAGATGTGCCGGCAGAGCTCATCCTTGACCGGGCGGAAAAGGAAAATGTCCGGGTGATCTGTCTTTCTGCATTGATGACCACGACCATGAATTCCATGCGGGAGGTGATCGAACTTGCCCGAGAACGCAAACTTGATCATCTGAAGTTTATTATCGGCGGAGCCGTTGTCGATGCCGATTTTGCCGCCGAAATCGGAGCTGTTTACGGTAAAACTCCGTTGGATACCATGAAGCTTGCCGAAAGTTTTCTGAAAGGAAACTGACTCCGGAGTATTGATTGAACACATCACTCTCTTATATTGTCTTACAGACAGTAGGAGTGAGCTGATGCAGTTATTTGTACTTGACCGGGAGTTTGAGACGGCAGCAAGTTTTCTTGCGGATATCCATCTGGTGAAAATGTGTCTGGAAACGGCACAGATTTTATCGGGGGTCATGATCCGGAAGCAGTTTGTGCTTCCGGCAGATTTCCCCCGCAGCTACGCAATAAATCATCCGGTGATTCTTGCCATACAAACTCCGGAACAAATCAACTGGGTCGCCGGTTATAATGTTGCTCTGCAGCATGAATTTTCCTACCGCTTCGGCAAAAATCATGCCTATTTGCCATTGAGTTGCCGTTATTATGAATTTCTGCACTTTCCGGGATCAGCCGCAAACTGCAACGGCCTGGCCCGGGTGTTCCGTGGATTTTATACTCCGGAAGAGGATCTGATTCTTGCTCACCGGGAGTATTACTGTTTCCGTATGGACAATCTGGTGCGTCCGCCGGCTTGGAGCAGACGTCCGGTACCGCCGTGGCTTACCGGTAAGATTCAGTGATGCAGAAATGCCAGCGCATTGGATAGTTCCCGGAAATCGTAGATGATGTAATCCGGTTCCACCCGGCGGAATTCCCAGTCCCCCTGATTGGATTTGAAAAATACCGTACGCATCCCGGCATTGTGTGCCCCATAGATATCCCGGTACATATCATTGCCGACAAAAATCACTTCATCGGCGGAGAGCTTCAAGGTGTCAAGAGCCTGTTCGAATATCCTTTTGTCCGGCTTGCGGAATCCCAGATCTCCGGATACGATCACTCCGGAAAAATATTTTTCCAGCTGGCAGCGGCGCAGTTCCGGCAATGCCCAGGCACTTTGTCCATCGCTGACGGCAGCGATACGGTAGTGCAGTTTGAGGTGTTCCATCACCTCTCTGACTCCGGGATAGAGCTGCAGTTTCTGCAAAGAGGCCGCCCGGAAGAGCTGGGCGGCGTTGACAGCGTATTGTCCGGCCGTAACTTCATCCAGCGATGCGTTATCCATGATTATGTCGTGAAAAATCCGGACGACATCAAATTCCGGAAACTCTTCCGGATTGCGGCGGCGTTGTTCCCTGTTTAAATAAAAGTAGCGTTCCCGCAGCTGTTCCGGATCAATAAAGATTCCGGAATAACTTAAAAAAGCTGCCGTTATCCGGTAGACGGTATCGTGGTATTCGTCGGTCAGAATGTCGATGAGAGTGCCGTTGATGTCGAAAATGATGCCTCGGGTCATAATTTATTTCCTTCGCAGACAGAGTTTTGCTTCAGCGATAAGTTGTTTGCGGTATTCCGGAACCAGATAGCTGTTCCGGGCAATTCTCAGCAAGGTCATGCCCATATAAAAAGGCAGCCGCTTTACAATTGAGTTGAATGCGCTGACTTGATCCGGGAAAAAAACGGAATAATCCCGGAGAAATCCGGAAATAAAAGGTTCGGCCAGATATTTGTTCCCGGTCGCCCGGAGAAAATAGTGTTGAAGTTCTCCGGTGATTCTGCCGATATCAAAAATCCGGTCGGAATATTTCATGCGTTCCAGATCAAATGAGATTACATAGGATCCGTCTCCAAAGAAAAAGTTCGCCGGAGTCGCATCCCCGTGCACCAGCACCTGATTATCCTGCCACATCTCCGGAGCATGGTTCCATGATGTTTTCAGCTGCTGCAGCTGATCCCGGTCATGGCGGCTGATTTCGGAGCCGGGGGCGGTCAGCAGGCGGTCGAAATAATGGCATTCTTCGGAAAAATTTACGCTGTTATTCACTGCAGAACGATTATGCAGCTTGGCCAGAAAACCGGCGAGTGCCGTCAATTTTTCCTGCAGTACGGCACTGTTTTCGCCGTTTATCACCCGGTTTATGAAATTCTCCAGAGGGGTTCCGAAACAATATTCGGTGACCAGCAGGCAACCCAGATTCCGGTTTTTACCCAAAGGACGGGCGACATAATGGCAGCCATCGAGCAGGCTTCTGGTTCGCAGGAGATTCTCCCACTCCCGGTCAAGGCGGTGTTCTGCCCGCAGCCGGTCATTCATCCGTGGAGAGTGAAAAAATTTGCCGACTGCTTTTAAATTGCTGCCTCTTTCTTCGTAGATATAAACGGCATTGGAACCATTGGTGCCGAAAACCCGGATATCATCGCCGGTTCCGCCCCCGATCCGGGGAAATATTTCCTCTTCCAGATAGCTGTAGAGCCGGTCGTGCCGGGGCAGATGTCCAAGATAAGAGTTCGGCATAAATCCCTCAAAATTATTTTTTACTGCTAAAACTCAATATCGGATGATTTCATTGAAAATCAAGATGCAAGGACTGAAAAATCAGAATTTTACAAATTGCAAATTTGCAATTTATGACTCATTATACAATTTTTTGTGCAGAAAAATTTGCTAAAAGTTTGTTTTTAGATAAAAATGTGCTATTGAAAAATTCTGCTAAAAATGCTATATTAATAAAATGTTCTCACTAAAATAACAAGGTTGTAAAAGAAATGAATTCATACATCTCTACAGTTTTATCGGATCTTAGCAAACAGTATGGTCACGAAAAAGAGTATATTCAAAGTGTTACCGAGGTGCTCGGATCCCTTACCAAGCTGATCGATTCCGAACCGAAATATAAGAAGTTCAAGATTCTGGAACGCATCGTGATCCCGGAACGGGTGATTATTTTTAAAGTGCCCTGGATCGATGACCACGGGGATATTCAGATCAACATCGGTTACCGGGTGCAGTTCAACAGTGCGATCGGTCCCTACAAAGGCGGTTTGCGTTTCCACCCGTCGGTCAATCTGGGAATTTTGAAGTTCCTCGGATTTGAACAGATTTTCAAAAACAGTCTGACCACCTTGCCGCTGGGGGGGGCCAAAGGCGGTTCCGATTTTGATCCCAAGGGCAAAAGTCCCCGGGAAGTGATGGGATTCTGTCAGAACTTCATGCGTGAACTTTACCGTCACATCGGCGCCAATGTGGACGTCCCCGCCGGTGATATCGGTGTCGGCAGCCGGGAGATCGGATATCTTTTCGGTCAGTACAAAAGCATCGTCAACTCTTATGACAGCGTGCTCACCGGTAAAGGTATCAACTGGGGCGGCAGCAAGATCCGTCCCGAAGCGACCGGTTTCGGCTGCGTCTACTTCGCCTGCGAAATGCTCAACACCCGCAAGCGGGATATGGTCGGCAGCCGGGTGCTGATCTCCGGTTCCGGAAATGTCGCCCAGCATGCCGCCCAGAAAGCAATCCAGCTCGGTGCGATCGTCCTCTCCATGTCCGATTCCAGCGGTACGATCATCGACAAAGACGGTATCACGCTGGAAAAACTTGAGATGATCAAAGAGTTGAAAAATGTCCGCCGTGGACGTATCGAAGAGTATGCCCAAATGGTTCCCAATGTTGAGTTCCATCGGGATTGCCGTCCGTGGCAGCTGGCTCCGTGTCACATCGCTCTGCCCTGTGCCACCCAGAACGAACTTGACCTGGACGATGCAAAGGAATTGGTGAAAAACGGTTGTTTTGCTGTTTGCGAAGGTGCCAATATGCCGACCACACTGGAAGCTACGGAATTTTTCCAGAATCAGGGTGTGCTGTTTGCTCCGGGCAAGGCTTCCAACGCCGGCGGTGTCGCCACCAGCGGTCTGGAAATGAGTCAGAATGCCATCCGCCTCAATTGGCACAGTTCAGAGGTCGATTCCCGCTTGCAGTCCATCATGATAAATATTCACAATGCTGCCCGGAAAGCAGCTGCAGAATTCGGTGAACCGGATAACTATGTAATGGGGGCAAATATCGCCGGATTCCGCAAGGTTGCCGATGCGATGATTGACCTCGGAATTTAAGGAGTTATTGAAATGAAACGTTTGATCCTTGGGCTTTTACTGTCGTTGACCGTAAGTGTATTCGCCGGAGTTGATAAACTCAGTGCTGAATACCGTAACGGTCAGGTCTTTTTGCGCTGGAATGAATCCGGCCTTACGAAGAAAAACCGGTTGAGCGTGTGGAGTTCCGCCGCTCCGATTACGTTGGAAAATATCGCCAGTGCCGAGCGTTGTGCCCGCTATCTCAATGTCAACAGCGCAGTGGACTGGTGGCTTGATCTCAACTCGTTCTTCAATAAGAAAAAGAGCAAAGCACAGAAAAGCGAAGAGATTTTCGCCGGAAATGTTGCCGAAACCCAAACGAAAAAAACAATGCTCCGCGGCTTCGTCATCGAAGATGACGGCAAACCGATCACTCCTGACGGAGGTCTCCACGTCCACACCCCCAAAGCTTCCCAGCAGGGGAAACGCTATTATGCCGTGACCACCCATGACGGGTTCTCTGATAAAATCACCGGTTTCACCGCCACCACCAGCCCCATCGAAGTCGGTCTGGGCAAAGCCTATCCCATCCGGCTCAATGGTAAAGTCACCAAAAATTCGGCCAAAGGTATGCCGATCGTCATCAAACTGCACGGTCGCGGCGGCGGCAGCGGAATTGACAAGCAGGGTAAAAGCGTTGGAAGTCACATTCTTTTTTCCGATGATGATTTCGCCTGGCGTGAAGGTATCCCGTTCAAATTCACGGCTGAGATCCAGAACAATGTTCTGATACTCACGATGCGCGACCGGGTCTGGATCGGCCGGAAACTTACCCGGTCTGAATCCAGAGACAGCCGTGACTATGTCCCTGCCATCGCCTCTTTCTGGCTCGGATACAATGTCAATATCGCCGTGAGCAACAAAGGACCGGAATTCATCTGGGATAACTACACCGAACGCATGATACTTTACGTAGCCCGCTGGGCGCAGGAGTACCTCGGCGGAGATAAAAACCGCACCTATGTCACCGGCGGCAGAAGGCGGATCGTAGCCATGTCGTTC
>JAZRNP010000279.1:0-1336 GCA_045648225.1 Victivallaceae bacterium
CATGGCTACGATCCGACTTCAAATTCTTCAACTTCCCGGAACTCAGTGGTGCTGCAATAAGCGGCACGGTCGGTGAAATGGGTGACTTTCCGTTGTTCATCCGGATTTTTGATGGCACCGGATTCCAACTTTTCCATTTCCAGAGAAGCCCGCTCAAATTTATCTTTGAGAGCATCAAGCTGGCTATCGGTGAAATTCATTCCCGCAAAAGAGATGGAAAACCCGGTGGAATAATCACACAATGTATACTTTTCTGACCGTGCTGCCCAATTCATCGTCGAAAACTCCGTGTGATTATTCTTCGATCTGGTCAGCGATCGAATCGTCGATGAGATAGTTGGCGGTGACGTTCTGGACATCATCGCTTTCTTCAAGGCGTTCGATCATGCGGATGACCTGGGAAGCAACCTTGGCATCGGTGATGTTGACGGTCATTTCCGGACGGCGGGTCTGTTCGGCAGTATCGGTGACGATACCGTTTTCTTCAAAGACCTTGGCCAGAGCTTCAAAGTTCTCGGGATCGGCCCAGATCTCGGCTTCACCGTCTTCGACGATGAGGTCATTGGCACCGGCATCGAGGACGATGTCCATAAGTTTTTCTTCATCAGCCCATTCGCCGGTGATGATGAAGTGAGCCTGACGCTTGAACATACGGGAAACCGCACCGGAAGCAGCAAGGTTGCCGTTGTTGCGTTCAAAAGCCATGCGGACTTCGCTGATGGAACGGTTGCGGTTGTCGGTCAGGCAGTCGACGATAACGGCGACACCACCGGCACCATAGCCTTCGTACATGATTTCTTCAAAGACGACATCACCGAGTTCACCGATACCTTTTTTAATGGCGCGGTCGATGTTGGCGTTCGGCATATTGACAGCCTTGGCGGCGGTCAGTGCAGCACGGAGAGCCGGGTTGGTGGCAGGATCTGCACCACCGTTTTTAGCGGCGACCATGATTTCTTTGCCGACGCGGGAGAACATTTTACCCTTCTGCTTATCGGCGGCTTCTTTTTTGTGTTTGATATTGGCCCATTTACTGTGTCCGGACATAATAATAACTCCTGTGTTGATGATAAAATGGTACTATTATCATATAATATACTTCATCATTGCTGTTAAATCAAGTTTTTTTGACCCTGCTCAGGAGTTGCGATTGGAAATTTTATATTCCACCAGGGCAGATTTGCCTGATAAAATGATGAAAAATCTCTTTGTACAGTTGAAAATTTTATTTTATGTACTATATTAAGTTGACGATCCGGTGGGATTCCCGAGTGGCTAAAGGGGGCAGACTGTAAATCTGCTAGCATCGCTTTCGGTGGTTCGAATCCACCTCCCA
>JAZRNP010000280.1:0-1071 GCA_045648225.1 Victivallaceae bacterium
ACATGGCTACGATCCGACTTGGACACAACCATGATCATCATGGTGAAGAAAGCCTTGATCCTCATGTCTGGCTTTCTCCTGATAATGCAGTCAGTATCGCTGCGGTGATCTGTGATCTCTTTTGTGAAAAAGATCCCGCCAATGCCCCATTTTACCGGAAAAACTTTTCCGGTTTTAAACAGCAGATGGCACGGATCTCCCAAGAGATCGGAAAGCGTCTCAAGCCGTTTGCCGGAAGGGAATTTCTGGTATACCATCCGGCATTCGGATATTTTGCCGATGCCGCCGGTTTGCGGCAGTATCCGCTGGAAATCAATGGCCGGGAAATGACCGCGCGGCAGTTGGCAACGGTTATCCGTAAAGCCAAAAAAGATAATGTCAAAGTGATTTTTGTTCAGAAACAATTCAATCCCAGACTGGCCGGCGAACTGGCTGCTAAAATCAATGGCAGTGCCATGCCGCTGGATCCGCTCGCATTTGACCTGGTGAAAAATTTTGAAGATATGATCGCTGCGATAGAGCAGGGATTCGGAGGCAAATAACGATGGAATGCTGTTGCAAAGAGTGTTCATCGATTCCGGTGATCGAACTGAAAAATGTCGATTTTTCTTATACTCAAAAAGATCTGGTGATTGAGAACGCTTCGCTGTCGATCATGCCGGGGATTTCCGGATGTATAGTCGGCCCCAATGGCGGCGGCAAGAGCACCTTGTTGAAATTGCTGCTCGGATTGCTCTCTCCCGACCGGGGGAGCGTGAAAATTTTTGGTAAATCACCCGCTGAATCCCGGCGGCGCATCGGATATATGCCGCAATATCATCAGCTGGACCCGGCATTCCCGGTAAGTGCATTGGAAGTGGCTCTGATGGGGCGGGTTTCAAATCGCTGTTTATTCCGTTACAACCGGCGTGACCGGGAGTTCGCCCGCGAGGTACTGGCGGAATTGGGCATCGCTGATTTGGCTGAACGTTCTTTTGCCGGACTTTCCGGAGGACAGCGGCAGCGGGTTTTGATTGCCCGGGCTCTGGCCGGAGAACCGGAACTGCTGCTGCTGGATGAGCCGACCAACCA
>JAZRNP010000281.1:0-2751 GCA_045648225.1 Victivallaceae bacterium
ACAGAACGACATGGCTACGATCCGACTTGCAATGATTTGAAGTTTTCGTATTTGCCGAACCAGCTGAGATCGATCATGCCGCCGGAATTGACGACGACGGCCACCTTTTTAAACGGAGATGCCGCCAGAGCACTGATCAGATTTTCCTCGGCTTCAGAAAGGCGGAAGTCTCCGGGAACATCCTTGCGGTCGGAGCCTTCACCGGCATTCCGGGAGATAAAAAGACAGGCGATATCGTTGCGAGCGGCGGCAGCGGCAATTTCTCCTGCGGACGGGATAAATTCCAAATCAGCGGTATAGCGGGCTTTAAGTTCGCTGTCGATGATTATTTTGCCATCTTTTTCCGCCCGGGAAAGTCCTTCAAGCGGGTTGATGACATACGCCGTGATAACTCTGGCGGAACCGGTACCACCGTCACTCATATTGATCTGTCCGGCACCGAAAAGAGCAACCCGGCATCCCGGCTGAAAAGGCAGACAATTCTCTTTATTTTCCAAAAGCACCATACCCTCAGCCGCCAACCGGCCGGAGAGAGCAGCATTCTTTGCAAACTGTTCCTGATCCATAAAAAAATATTACCCCATATTGCATTTGAGTGATTATGAAATAATATACCGCACAATTCAGCGATTTCAAGAACTGTGATCAACAATTCAAATCTGGCATGATTTGCGGAACTGCCCGGGGAATCGGCAAGTTTCCTGTTGCAAAATATCCTCCAATGGATGTATATTATATTCCGGAACAAAAAACTTTTACCTCAAAGGTGCCTGATATGAAAAAAATGCTCGTTTTACTTGCCGGTCAATCCAATATGTCCGGCCGCGGATATCTGACTGAAAACGATATGACCGAAATCCCCGGAATTACCGCCTTGCGGAGAGATATGGTCTGGATCCCGGCCGCAGATCCATTCAACTACGACCGCTTGGGCACGCTCGGACTCAGCAATGCCGCTGACCCGTTCGAGGTCAAAGGTCTGGAATTCAACGGAAACCGCCGCTGCGGTGTCGGTCCCGGACGCACCTTTGCCATCGCCTTGAAAGAACTCTATCCGGGAAATGAGATCGGATTGATCCCCGTTTCCATCGGCGGTACCGGCATCAACTCCTGGCTGCCCGGCGGCAAAGACAAACACAGCGATATGCATCCCTATGACGATGCCGTAAAAATGGCAAGGGAAGCGATGAAAGAGGGAGAGCTTGTCGCCGTGCTCTGGCATCAGGGTGAAACCGATGCAAAAAACAATACCCCTGATTACAAGGAGCTGCTCAAAACGGTCATTGCCAATTTCCGGAACGATCTCGGCATTGAGGAAGTACCGTTTATTCTTGGCGGATTGGGTGATTTCCTCGATCCGCAATGGGATGTCCCGCGCTATAACAATATTATCCGGGAAGTGGCATCGGAGATGCCGCATTGCGGTTTTGTTTCTGCCGGAGGCCTCAATCACCGGGGAGATAATCTGCATTTTGACACCCCCAGCCAGTACATACTGGGCAATCGTTATTTTCAGGAATTCTGCCGCCTGAACAAAATCATCTGATTTTGCTCAAGCTCCACTCCTCCGGCGGCTCCGACCGCAGCAATTTTACTTTATTTTACGGATGCCGTGCAGCAGTTTGGTGTGCGGCAAAAGGCGGCATCTTATATTGAGTTTATGGGGCAGATTCACCCGTTTACCGGCGATAGAATTGACCAACTCCTGCACGACCTGTTTTTGCGGCAGAGCTTTTGCCAGAAACCCCTGCCGGATCTCTTGCGGAGGGATCGGGTTGTTGACCCAATACTCCACGGTTTCAGCGACACTTTCAGGGGTATCATCGGCAAATTTCACCGCAAATTCCGGCAAAAGGGTATCCCTGCCGCCGAGATTGCGGGTATTTACCACCGGAATGCCGCAAAGTGTGTATTCTCCGCAGGAAAACATCGCCCCCTCGATAGCAGAAAGAGCCAGTCCGCAGGAAGCTTTACAGATTTCCCGGCCGATCAGAAAAGAGGAGACCTTCTGTGTCCAGCGGGCATGAGAAAAATCTTTAATCGTATTTTCAAAATAGTCACGTTCTTTTTCCGCGAAACTGCCGATAAGGTGCAGATTTCTGATCTCTTTTGCCAATTCATGCCGTTTGAATGGAGTGATCCGGGCAATATACAGAGCGTCGTACATTTTCTTGCCGCTTGCGGCCAATGGATAACGCCGCGGATCCAGGAAGGCATTGTGCTGAGCGAGATAAACTTCTGAAAATTCCCTTATAACATCAACTTCTCCGGCACTGTTGGCAAGAATGATAAATCGGGCTTCCGGAAATGCCTCTCTGGCTTCAGCGAGCCGGGTTTTCAGCTCATTGGCAACTTCCGGCAGCTCGGCGGACCATCCCAATTGCAGCAGCATGGTAAATTTTTCACCTTGCGGAACTGATTTTTTGAAAGCCTCCAGATTGCGCAAAAAATCCATCTCAAAGGCGACCATAATGCGCGGGGAACGGTTCAATTCATACGCCGGAAGATATTCAAAGAATCCCATTATTTCTCTCCCCACTGTCTGGTTTTGATCAGAGCTTCAGTACGCTTCATGGCGTTGGCGGCGATGTTACCGGCAAAAATGGAGATGCAGTTGTTGCTGAATCTGCCGTTGATAACGTGCAGCAGCGGCAAAGGACAATTCACATCCAGAACGCCTTTATCCGTGTTGATAACGGCTCCGCAGAAGTTTTTCACTTCTACTTTGCGCCAGAAAATATTTTTGTGTTC
>JAZRNP010000282.1:0-1087 GCA_045648225.1 Victivallaceae bacterium
AGCTTGCTGCAGGCATAACTCCAGCGGGAATTCAAAGGAGAACCGATAAGCAGATCGTCATCTTCAGAAAACTCCTCTTTTGCCGATTTTCCGTAAACTTCGCTGGTTGAAGCCAGGAACAACCGTTTGCCATATTCGGACGCAAGTTTGACCACATTGGCACTGCCGTCAATATTGGTTTCGATCGTCCGCACCGGATCATTGACCACCAGTTCCACGCCGACGGCGGCGGCGAGATGGAAAATTACATCCGACCGCTGAATCAATGTCCGCAGTTCCTCTTTCTGAACGGCGACATCCATTTCAAAAACTTCGGCAGAGCAGCCATCTACCGGAATGATATTGTCCCGGCTTCCGGTGGAAAAATTATCTGCAATAATCACATTTTCTCCCCGCTTGAGCAACGCGCGGCAGAGATGAGAACCGATAAATCCGGCACCTCCAGTTATAAGAACTGTCATATTCACTCTCCTTAAATCAAGCGTTCTTTTTGCGGTAAAGCGATTCAAACACCAGCAGCACCGGTCCGGATGCGACATACGCTCCGGTCAAAAATGCCAACCCATCCATTTTGAAGCAAATCAGAATTGCAATCGCCACCACTACCAGCGGCAATTTTTTTCGATTGCGGCGAATGGACATCAGCCATTTACCGGCATGAATATAAGGAACCGTACTGGTCATCATCAATCCGAGAAATGCGGCAAAAAACGGCAGATAACGACCGGCGGTTTTCAAAATCTGTTCATCATGGCCGTAACTGCTCTTCAGAAACAGCATTGCCACACACAACGCCGCTGCGGCTCCCGGAGAAGGCAGACCGGAAAAACGGTCGGAATTGGAGGAGCTGGATTTGGTTTTGAGCGTGGCGTGAACATTATAAGTTGCCAGGCGCAAAGCAGCTCCGCCCAGATAAACACTGCACAAAAGATAGATCCCGATCCGCCAGCTCAAGGTCGGGGCCCAATCGAAACAACACTCGGCAAACAACGCCGTCATGATCGCCGGAGTCACACCGAATGTAACCATGTCGGACAAAGAATCCATCTGGATCCCAAGTCGGAGGCCAAGCGGGCTTAGGGAGACA
>JAZRNP010000283.1:0-6128 GCA_045648225.1 Victivallaceae bacterium
TTGATAATACCTTTGTTGGTAACAGTACCTGCCCAGCTGAAAAGACCGTTGTTTACAACATTTAATTCACCAGCTTCGTTGATAGAAAGTACTTGATTACCTACATTAATAAATTTACCGTTATCGCTGTCTTTTGAAGCATAAGTTCCGTCAACAGTCAAACTTGAATGCCAAGGTGTATAATATGTACCGATACAGGATGATGAGGCACCACCGCCACCCCAGTTACCATCAACATAACCAAAAACGGTCATATGACCGAATTGGATATCAAAACGTCCGTGGCCGGATTGAGAATATCCTTTGACTACACCGTCTTCCTCAACGATCATAGCACTGGTGATATCTTTTTTGGCGGCTTTATCTCCGTCATAATTTTCTGTATAGTTGTATGCGTTAGTGATGAGGAGAGATAAAGTTTCGAGATTACCCTTGACCGAGAATACTGCATCAGGATTATCTTTGCTGTCCCAAACATTAACAGTTGCAGCTTTGACAGTCGCTGTTGATGCGATTTCGAGATCGTCTGTTACACCAAAACTATTGAGGTTAATCAATGTGTCTCCGGTAAAGACAGTGTTGTCATAGGTATACAACTGACCTGTTGCGCTTACAAGATTACCTCCATAGCCGCTATTAACTTTCAAACCATCGAAGGTTGTGCTGCCGTAAGCGTAAACCTTAGAGGTCAGATTGTCAATAGTCACATCGTTGAATGTAACATCGCCCTTGGCAGCCGAATTAAAGGTGGCATCCTGACTGAGAGTACCGATATCAACCTTTGCGCCATCTTCAAATTTGAGAGTGGCATTACTGCCGCTGACGGTATCAGCAGTAAAGCTGCCACCGGAAACAACGATCGTTCCGTTGTTGGTGACACTGTCAGCACTGAAAGTTGAACCAGCGACAGCAATCGAACCATAGTTGGTAAACTTATTGGTTCCGAAGTCGATTTCGCTGTTATTGGAGGCGTCGATAACACCGCGGTTGTCAAAGTAAAGGGATTCCTGACTGGAATAATCAACACCATAAGCTGAACCGTCATTGAAGATCAACTTACCATTATTCAAAGTCAGGGTATTATTTTTGCCGTTGCGGAAAATGACCGCTGCAGTTTCGATAATACCACCATTTTTAATGGTAACGGTGGAGCCTTCGGCAGCATCCCAGAAATCATCACCATATTCAGAATTGATATCCCCGATATTTCCACCTCCGAAGTTGAGGTGCAGATGTTTGACAACAAGTTTACCATCATTATCACTGACACGGTTTTCACCATCAACAACAAGATGTCCCTGAGTGATGGGAGCATTGGAAGTACTAATGTTGTCTTTCTGACCGACACCGTTGAATTTCGGAGCATCGCCCAGAGAACCGATTTCCATATAACCGTTAACGACAATGGTACCGTTATTCTGCACATTTCCGCGATCGGTGACCAGCTTACCACCGGCGTTGATGATCAGCTTACCGGGGGTGGAATTACCTCCCCAGAGGTAAAGAGCCTGATCATTTGAACCATTGGCAAACCAAACATCACCGTTGATGGTTATACTGGAAACCTTGCCATCCGGCGTTGCAACATTGTTGGCTCCGAAAGTTCTCTCAACACCGAGAATTTTGACTTTGGAATCTTTGGCGAAAACGATATTGGAACCGACATTGATAACGCCATTGACCACCGCATAATCGTCACCGGTCGTACTGATGGTGAGATTATTTTTGGTGCGGAATGTTCCGTAAGACTCACTGTCACTATTGCCCCCGGCAAGAACCACATTGGTTGTATCTGCAGGAATAACCAAGAGACTATTTTCGAACTTCAACTTATCAAATGCGTTGAAGCCGTAGTATTTTCCTTCGGCGACTTCGTCACCGACTTCATAGTTCTGAACACCGTCGGTTAAGGGGTCTTTGTCGGCCCAGTCGCTGTTGACATAGATGGTTTTGGTATCGACATTGGCAAGAACCACGTCGCCGTCGGCGCCATAAGCCACCTGAACGTTACCGAGGTTTTCGAAGACCAACTGACCATCCGCCCATTCCTGCGTTCCGGTGATGTCGACAACTTTCTTGACACCAGTAAAGTCTTTGGCATCGACGGTGATCGTACCGGTACCAGTGATGGACTGAGCACTGAGCTGAGATTTGCAGTCAATAGAGAGTGCCGCACCGGTACCAATGAACAGTTTACCCGTAAGATTGATTTTAGAACCGCCATCCATTACCAAAGATACTTCATGTCCCGTGCTTTCCGGACTCATGATCAAATTAGTACCTGTAATGGTAGAGTTGTTATGCAATTCCAACTTGGCACTGCCGGTAGACAATGTCGTTTCTGCATTTCCAGCGTAGGATTGACCGACATATATTGTGCTGTTGGAGTTAAATGTTACATTGTCAGCCAAATTCAAAACTGCCGTATAATCAGCAGAATCTTTAGCAGCAATGGTAAAGGAGTTACCCAAGTGAGTCAAAGTTGACTTATTGAGGGTAATAGTACCATTGTTCTGAATCTGGTGGACATATATCGAACTGTTATAAGCAGTAAGTGTACCACTTTTTCTCATGTGAATAACAACATTGCCAGCCCCTGAATTTTCACCAAATTCGGTCGCAATATTATTATTGACATCACCAACGACAACATTGTATTTATAATTTGCCGCACTTTCATCGCCGCCATCGCCAACCTGCAGGTTCATTTTGGCAACCTTGCCTAAAATGTTAAGCGAAGCATCACTATTGGTGTAGCTATCCTTGCCGACTTTAACAATCCCAAAAGAACTGTTTTCGCCAGTAATGGTATTTTGGGTACCATAGACCTGAACGGTGGCTTTTTCGCCGGAAATCTTGGAGTTTTCAAGAACACCGTTTTCCAACTGAATGGCATTGCCGGTGATAGTCGCTTTGACCGTAGATGCTTTACTGCCGGTAACTTTGAAAGTACCGTTGTTGGTGAGGGTACCAACATCCAGGGTACTGCCGCTAACATTGACAGTTCCGATTTCTGCTGCAGATGCTTCAGTAGCTTCCTTGCTGGAAATCTCGAGTTTTGCAGTCTGGAAAATTGAATCAGTAATATTGATCGTTCCGTTATGTTTGACACGAACAACATCGGCACCGTCCTGATATGTAGAGGCGACATTGGCATCAACCGGTTTTCCATCGGCATTGTACGGAGTGGTGATGAATTCAGAACGGGTGATGTTCAAAACACCGGCACATTCACCGGAGTATCCATTGTCGTGGACATAAGAACCACCAACCTGAACACAGCCGCCGGCGTTTCCATTGCCCCACAAAACATTGCGGACAATAGAATCTGTAACATTGACCGTAGCGACTTTGCCGGGGCGGAAATTCTCAGCAGATGCAGCAGGAGTACCGGAGAAGTGCTTGCTGGTTTGAGCGTCCCAACCGATTTCATTGGCATCATATTCACCATCGACCCGAGCGGCTCCGATACTGAAAGATGCACCATAGTAGAGAACGCTGTTGTTCAATTCCATGATGCCGCGGTCGAAAATACTGATCCAGCCGCTGACAAAAGTTGAATCGGTAATGGTGAGATCTGCCGCAGTACCGGTATGACAACCGCTGTTGTTGTTTCCGCAGGGAATATATTTACTTTCTCCGGCTTTAATGGCGGCTTTCAGATCAGAAGCGCTGCGGGGCATCGCCTTGATCTCAGCATCAGTGAAATTTTCCAAATTGATGCCGTAAATGGAGTTGTTGATCGAAGCAGAGGTGTGCAGAGCAGTAAACCACGGAGCATTGTTAGTAGCCTGAGCGCTACCGATCACAGAATTGGTGACAGTAAAAGTACTGTTCTCCGCCGGTCTGTAACACCAAGAAGAACGGAAGTAGGCATCTTTAAACGTCAGATTGACTTTTTCTCCGGTAACGCCCAAACGAACCATGATGCTGTCATCACCGCTACCGCCGGTAATGGTATAGTTTCCAGCTTTGCTGATGGCGATATAGTTGTCATTATCCTTTCCCATACCTGTCACATCGATGGTAGCACCGCCCAGTTCCATTGCAGCGACAACAGCATCTTTACTGCTGGCGAATGCGTTTTCACCCCAAACGGCATCTGCCGGTTTGTTGGCATCTGCATTGAAAGCATCCTCTGTTGTCCACAGAGAATTCACATACAGCGTTTTGTTTGTTTCCACAACAGCCATGATTACGTCTCCTTGTTTTGTTTTATATATTATATATGTTTATATTGATTTTTCTGCTCTTTTTTGAGAGGTTTTGGGAGGCTTTGGGAAATATTGGGAGGCTTTGAGTTTTTTACTCTCAAATCTTCTCAAAATTTCTCATCAACTCTCAAATCTTCTCACTATCCTGTTTTGAGATTTTTTGGGGAGTTTTGGGAAGTTTTGAGTTTCACACTCTCAACTCTTCTCAATCCCTCTCAAAGTTTCTCTCCACTTGTTATTGTTTGATTTATCTCTGTACTCAAGTCTCATTTTCATCATCTTCTCCTTTACGCCACCCTCCTTTAAAAACTTTTCTTCCAAAGCCTTGATCTGACGACTCAATAAAACTTCAACTTGATATATCAATGTTACAACTATATTTGCTACGACTTCAGCATTTCTGGTTTCAACAAATTCACGATACACTTCATAAGTTTCGCCCCGGCGGCACAAATTTCGGACATACCGGACTTTTTCTGAATCTTTATCCCAAATTTCCAATCGCCGGGTTTTCAAGTAATCCAGAAAATCTTCCTGCAATTCGTGAAAACTTGCCAACGCAACACTTGTTAAAAACAATTCGCTTTGTTTACTTCCGGCAGAAGCCATCGCTCCTTCAACAATATTTTGTTTACCGCTGCGCGCCGCCTGTATCATCTGATCACAGGTCCGATCGCCTTTATTCATAAAACGCTCAACGAAACAATATGTCGCAAGATAAATAACTTCTGAACGCTGATAGGAAAGTAATTTTCTGTAATCTTTCGATTGAAAAATTCTTTCCTGCTCCATAGCCCTTCCTTCTTAAATTCCCATCACTTCAATATATGCAAAATACGGCACAGCTCCCGCTGGCAGAAACACCTTTCCGCCCAAGGGAGCTGTACCGTATTTGATTTGTCATTTCTGATTTCATAAGATATGAAAACCCCACCCCGAGATTCACAATCTGAATGCATAGACCCGGCGCGCCGGATTAATGCACGATGCCGCCATTTCCCACAACATCAGAAATTCCCGCAGCACCCTGCGGTATTCCCGGATCAGGAAACCCAAACGGCATTTGACCGTACACCAAACTTCCAGCGCACGCTCTCTGACGATGCGCCATGCGGATTTTTCCGCCACCGTGACCGTGATTTCCACCGCCCCGGCATCATAACCGGGCAACGCAGAAGCCAGCACTTCCGTCACCGGGAATTCCGGTGCCGCAAGCGTAATGCTCAAATTCTGCTTTTCCATGCCGGTTGCGCAAGCCATTTTATCGATCCATGCCCTTTTGCGGAACTGCCTGATGCGGCGGCAAACCACTCACCGCATCTGTCGCAATTCCAAATTACCAAATCAAAATTACTTGTTTTCAGCGGCTTCGTTTTTCTGCAGAACACCAGCTTCGACAAGCTTGTCGATCAGCTGCTGCATACTGTTGAAAGCAGCCAGAAATCCCTGCGGCGGCATGATGATACGGACGTTGCTCTGCGGAGTGGGAGCCTTGCCGTCTTCTTCCGGCTGCAAGGTAACAAAGTCGTAACGGACCATGTTGCCGGCGAAGTGGATCTGACCGATACCGTCTGCGTAAATTTCTTTTTTGTCTGCCATTTTTCTTTTTCCTTATGATTTGGTTGATTTATGGTGCTTTTTTGGCACCGTTACACTTCTACACTACTATCAAAGAATATAGCACAAATCAAGCGAATGTCAAGCGAAAAAATAAAAAAATACCACATCCCCTCGACAACTTAAAAAAATAATGTTGATGGAGGAGGAGTGGCCCGGTGAATAGGAATACTGGGAATTTCAGGAATACTAAGAATTTTAAGTTGGCAAGAGATGGTATGCAGCGCACCCTCTGCCAACAAAAAAACAGGGCGGAGCTCATCACTACAAAAATCTTATCATGACCACACTCGCAAA
>JAZRNP010000284.1:0-6051 GCA_045648225.1 Victivallaceae bacterium
TACTCAACTCCTTGGCCCACAGAACGACATGGCTACGATCCGACTTCGATCAGCAGTCCGCCCGCCGTCTGCAGGTCGGCCAGAAGTTGACCATTCCCGGCAAAAATGCGAAATTCGCCGCTCCCAAAAAGAGCAGCAAAAAGCCTGCTTCTGCCGGAACCGCAACCGCGACTGCCGCTGTTGATTCAGAAGGAAAATACACCGTTCAGTCCGGTGACACCCCCGAACGCATCGCCCGCAAAAACCGGGTCCGTCTGTCTGAACTGCTCAAAGCCAACAACCTCGATCAGCAGTCCGCCCGCCGTCTGCAGATCGGCCAGAAGCTGATCATCCCCGGCAAAGCTGCCGCTTCAGAAGCTGCAACGGCCGTAACCCCGGTCATTCCTCCGGTTGAAACCACTCCGGCCGAAACTGTCGATCAGCCCGTGACCACCGAGGTCGTTCCGCCCACCGCTCCGGCTGTAGTTGAAACCACCGGTGCCGTCACCACCGAAGGCGATGCCAACTCGGATATCGAAGTTACTGAAATTACTGAAGATACCACCGCAGCCGCCCTCGCCGCAAAATACAATGTTCCGGAAAGCGTCATCAGCGAAAAGAACAGCGGCAAGACCGAATTCAAAAAAGGTGATGTGATCTTCGTCCCCACCAAAAAATAACCTTGCTCCAGTATATTCCGGAGGGTGCAAACTCTCCGGATTTTTTTAAGCTATGCGTATTTTGATCACTGCCGGACCGACTCGGGAAAAAATCGATCCGGTACGTTTCATTTCCAACCGTTCCACCGGCAAAATGGGTTATGCCATCGCCGCTTACGTGGCTGCGCTGGGGCATGAAGTAACATTGATCTCCGGTCCGGTTTCGCTTGCAGCTCCGTCCAATGTCCGACTGATTCCGGTTGAATCAGCAGCGGAAATGGCAGAAGCGGTTCACGCCAATGTTCAGCAGGCCGATATGATAATCATGAGTGCGGCGGTGGCCGATTACCGTCCGGCGCATCCGGTGGACAACAAGATGAAAAAACAGCCCGGAAATCTTTTTCTGGAACTGGAGCGCACCGAAGATATCCTCGGTACCGTCGGCAAAAACAAGCATCCGGATCAGATTCTGGTCGGTTTCGCTGCGGAAACTGAAGATTTGGAAAATCGGGCAATCGGCAAATTGCAGCGCAAAAATATGGATTGGATCATCGCCAATTCAGTATCAGACGGTTTTGGCAACGATACCAACAAGGTGGTAATATTCAACCGCAAAGGTGAAAGATTCCCGTTGGCACTGGCAGACAAAAGCGAAATCGCCCGTCAAAGTATCGATCTTATCCTCGCCAACAGTTGAAAACAGTTGCGGCCGGCAAAAGCCGGCCGCAATATTTTTTCTGAAAAAAGTTTTTTCTTACAGTCCCAATTTGGCACAGAGAGCAGCTTTATCCATAAAACCGATACAGCGTTTTTCCAGTTTGCCGTTTTTGAACAGAAAAAGTGCAGGAATAGTATCAATTCCCAGCTCTGCCGCAAATTCCGGATGCTGATCGACATCGACTTTTGCAACGATGATATCTTCACGTTCAGCGGCAAGCTCTTCCAGAACCGGTCCCAATTTCATGCAGGGACCGCACCAGGTCGCCCAGAAATCAACGACGACCGGCTTATCCTGTGCGGCAAGTTTCTCAAAAGCGGCTTTATCGATATGCAGAACATTCATGTTTTATTTTTCCTTATAAAAAAGTTTACAGTGACACAATCCCTCAAAATCCGGATCAGCGATCTGCTCCCGGAACTCCCGGCAAATACAGATATTATCCGGGATCTGCTGCAAACGGCATGGGCAGAAACCATTACGCTTTTCCAGAGATACCAGCATTTTTTTCACATACTCAGCATCGTCATTATATCGGACATTAGGCGGCAAATCCATCCTGAATCCTCCTTTAAAAATCTACCATCCTAATATATCCCCTGCCCCGGAATATTTCAAGAAATCTTAAACTCAAATAAGCAAGATATTTTTCTCATTAATTGTCCGGCACCTCGGATTGAGAAAACTTTTCAGCGGTGAGGTCGCAAAAATCGCCGCCGCCGCTCTGCTGCTCGATCACGGCATCCGGGTCAACAGGATGAACAAACTCTCGTTGCCGCCTGCGTGATCGCCCGCGATATGATTCGTCAGCGCAACGCCAGAATGCGAAAATCTGCCGAAATCAAAGAAATGGGGAAAAAGGATGAATTTTAACTTTACAGGAATATTGTAATTGCTAACTGTATAAAAAATCCGTGCGCTTTCCACCCACCCCAGACAGTCAGACACACGGCATAAAAAAACAGGCACATCCCGTTAGTGCCTGTCCCCGCGCTTAGCACTGCGCTGCAAAAAAACACAAAACCCAGAATGTGCCCGTGCGTCTTCCACACGGACACTCTGATCATAACATTTTTTTGCATTACATTGCTGTCAATTCGAGGTGCTAATTCAGGGACAGACAAATACAATCAGTTGTCATAAATATTTAATTTGATACTTCTTATAGAATTCTCCTTTTGGATTCCAATACAATATAGCACACCCCTGCCGTTTTTGCAAACAGCAGCAGCAATCAAAGAAACAGCCGGCAGCGTATCAATGCTGCAATTGTTTTTTCAACTGACTGACGGCACGCCGCATATCATCATCGATTCCGCAGCGGTCAGCGATAGTCTTGGCGGCATGAAGCACATTGGCATGGGTTCTGCCGAATGCACTGCCGATCTCGTTACTGGAAAGACGGGTCAACTCCCGGCACAAATACATTGCAACCATCCGGGGTTCTGCGACTTGACGGGTACGCCGGGAACCGATGATATCCGGGACGGAAACGCCGAAGTGACGGGCAACAAGCTGCTGGATCGATTCCGGCCGGATGTCCCGGGATGCATTTTCTTCGGAAAGCTGAGCGTGCAGCAATTCCTCGGCATCAGCGATGGAAAAATCATCCCGACCGCTCATTTCCACAGCGGCAGACAGCCGCAGGAAACATCCTTTCAACCGGCGGACGTTGCTGGAAATATTTCCGGCAAGAAATTCCAGAAAATTATCCGACAGGGTAACTTTATTCAAGCAATTATCCCGCCACATCCGCAAAGTGACCAGACGCTCTTCATACTCAAGCATACCGACTTCGCAGGTCATTCCCTGCTCGAAACGGCTTGACAAACGTTTGTCAAGATCTGCAATTTCACAGGGATGACGGTCGCTGGTCAGCACGATCTGCTTATCCTGACGGGAGAGCATATTGAAGATGTTGAAAAACTCTTCCTGCATCTGAGTCTTTTTGGACAGGCGGTGGATATCGTCGATCAGCAGCACATCCACATCCCGCAAACGGGAACGGAAATCGGTGAAACTGCGTTTATTGATCAGCAGATCATAATAATCATTCAAAATCTCGTCACAAGTGACATTGCGAATGACCAGCTGCGGCCGCAAATTATGGATCTCGGCGGCAATAGACTGAAGCAAATGGGTCTTACCGACACCATTGGTTCCGTAAATAAAATAGGGGTTGTAGATATTTCCGGGTTCATAAGCCACTGCACGGGCCGCAGCAAAGGCTTCCCGGTTGCTGGGACCGACCACAAAGTTATCAAAGGAGTAAACGTGAACATTGCGCCGCAGGACCGGAGCTGCTGCAGCGGCAGCCTGACTGACGGCGGAAACCGCATTTTTCGCAGCGGCATTGCGCTTGGCCGGACGGGGTTTCACCACAACAGACGGATAACCGTCAACAAGTTCAAAACCATAATCATTGCCATCGATGCCGCAAAGGGCCTCACTGAGCAGATCGCCGTAGTTGTCCTTGACCAGATCACGGAAAAAATCATCAGGCACACCAAGATGCAAAACGGCATCAGCGATCTTCAGCGGCTGCATGCAGCTGAAGTACTGACTGTATACCGATTCACTGCGGGCACGCAAACGGGTTAATGCGGTCTCCCAGATCGCCGCTGCCATGCCGTTATCCTGACTCATTCTCACAATTCCTCAAAAAATCGAATACAGGATGAAATCCTGTATTCACCAATTACAAAAATATCATGCCGGAAAACTCCGGCATCACAAAAAAATTCCAATCACGTCATTGAGTGTGATCGTCAACACCCTTTTGGCATGAATCACGCCAAATAATACCCACCGGGTGTCGTGTGACATAATATAACATTCAACTGGAGTTTTGCAACCCCGTTTTTTAACAAAAAAAATTTTTTTGTTTGACTGCAGCGGAATATCAGGCAGTTACAAAAACAAAAATTTTTTCACTTTTTTTCTTTATGAAAAGCTCTGTTTTTCCGGAGTTATTAACACATTTTTCAGCACTTCAGCATAGATTCAATGACTTACGCAAAATGGAGATTTTTTGCCAACTCAAGACCGATAAAAAAAGAGTTATGTTTTTATCGCTTTTGCCGCAAAATCCGCAGAAAATTGCCGCCCGGGAGCCCGGGCAAACAATTTTTTGTATAACTTTGACAAACTCCGCTGAAATAGCCGATTTACAACTTTTTCGCCGCTTTTCAAAAAAGTTATTTACAACTTATTTACACCGGGCGGTAAAATCACCTGAAACTCGTCACACATCACTTTTTTCAACTCGCTGACGTCGCCCTGACAGATGATGCTGGTGGATTCCAGAGCACACGGCTGCAGAATTCCCCGTTTGTCGACGGCCATCGGAGAGATGGTTTCGAGCTCATGGAAATCAAGTTCCTGCGATCCGTTGAAAATACTGAACATATCCGCCGCCCCGTAAGGACCGGTGGCCTGATCATTATCCGCAATATTGATATAACGTCCATCCTTGCGAAGCGGAGTCATACGTACCGCCAGAATCTCCCGCTTGGGATCCAGAGATCCGATCAACACCGGAGCAAATTCCGCTTTGATTCCGATCTGAAGCCGGGAGGGGCCGCCCAGATCAAAACGGAAAATATCATTCTGATAAACCAGACGTTCAGCCGGATCTCCATAGAAATCAGTGTTGGCACACCCGTTTGCAGAACCGCAGCAGCGGCCGAATCCGATGATTCCCTCCGCTCCCGGGAACTGTTCCAGACTCCAGGCGCAGCAGATCGCTTCTGAAACGGGATATTCGGCAAGCGGGATCAATTCATCAACACTGTGATAACCGGTAAAGGCCACCGCATACTTATCTGCGGGAAAATCTCCGGCACGCAAAGGAGTCACCGTCCGGCGGAACTTCAACCGGATCAGATTCCCTTTGCGGTTGAGCAGTTCAATATCCTTGCTTACAACGATTTTTTCATCAGAATATTCAACCGTTTCAGTGGGGACCCGATTGATACCATCCTGAACATACCAGCTACCGCCGGGAGGATAGTTGAAAGCAAAGTCGCCGCCTTCGGGACCGGGCCACAACGAATTTCCGCCCAGATTATTAAACTCTTCCGGATCGGGATCGGCGGCAAGTTCATCCAGGAAACGATGAACCAGCTGATCATTGAATGCAGCAAAAATCCGTCCCTGCAATTTATTGGATACAATAACTTTTCCGGAACCGCTGACAACAGTCAACAGTGACGGATCAATTTTTACCAGTTTATCAAGCATATTCAAACTCTCTACTCTCTTATCAATCAAGCCGTCCGCGTTCAAAAGCGATCACATCATCGATAATCTGCTTCAGACTTTTTTCCGGCTGCCATCCGGTCAATTTATTTATTTTATCAGTGGAGGGCATCCGGCGGCGCATATCTTCAAATCCGGCCGCATAGGCGATATGGTAGGGAACGATTTCAATTTCCGAACTGCTGCCGGACTGGGAAATAACCTGTTCCGCCAGCTCCTGAATCGTCACCAGATGACGGCTTCCAATATTGTAGACCTGCCCGACAGACTCCGGCTTTTCCATAAGCATCAGCAATGCCCGCACCACATCGCTGACATGACAGAAACAACGGGACTGGCCGCCATCGCCGTAGACCTGCAGCGGTTTGCCGGCCAGAGCATTGCGGACAAAGCGGGGGATCACCAAGTCGGAGGCCAAGCGGTCTTAGGAAAAGA
>JAZRNP010000285.1:0-5430 GCA_045648225.1 Victivallaceae bacterium
TGGTTCCCGGATGATGGTGCTCGACCGTACGACCGGAGTTGCGGAGATCCATCCTTTTTCCGACATTTTGAACTACCTTTCTCCCGGGGATGCGATTCTCTGCAACAACACCAAAGTCTACCGGGGACGAATGTTCGCCCGCAAAGGAGGAACACCGGACGGAGCAAAATTTGAAATCCTCCTGATCGAACCGCACAACGGCATCCCCGGCGAATGGAACTGCATGGTAAAACCCGGCAAACGTGCAAAAGACGGAGTCCATGCCGTACTGTTGGAACAAAACGGCGAACTCAATGCCGCCGGCGAAGGCTTCACGTTTGTCGAACGCAACGGAGATGACACGTTTCACATCCGCTTTGACCGAAATGATGATACGGCATTGCAGGAGCGTTACGGCCACATTCCGCTGCCCCCCTACTTGAACCGGGATGCCGAAGCCGATGACAATGAACGTTATCAGACGGTTTACGCTTCTCAACCCGGAGCAGTGGCAGCACCGACCGCCGGACTGCATTTCACTCCGGAAATTCTGGCTCAAGCCAAAGCCAACGGAGTTTCCGTTGCGGAACTTACGCTGCACGTCGGCCCGGGGACCTTCAAGCCGGTAAGTGCCGAATTTGCCGAAGAACACCGGATGCATTTTGAAGAATTCATCCTGCCGGAAAGTGTCGCCAACCTCGCCAACACCACCAGGCAACGGGGCAACAAAGTTCTCGCCGTCGGCACCACCACCGTGAGAGTTCTGGAAAGCTGCTGCGATGCCACCGGATTCCTCACCGCTCAAAGCGGCAGAACCGATATATTCCTCCACCCGCCCTACAAGGCGGTATCCGCAGATATGCTGCTGACAAACTTTCATTTGCCATGCAGTACTCTTCTGATGCTGGTCAGCTGTTTCTGCGAAAGGGAAATGGTCATCGCCGCCTACCGCAAAGCAGTGGAAAACAAGATGAGATTTTACAGCTACGGCGACTGTATGCTGCTGAAGTGATCCCGGGAAACGGAAACGATGTTTATTCAAAGCTTATTCAGTGATCCCCGGGAGTTCTTTTCCCGGCTGCTGATCGTGGTCTTTTCGATCTGCGTCCACGAATACTGTCATGCGCTTGCCGCATACAAACTGGGTGATCCCACCGCCGCCGAAAGAGGCCATCTGACCCTCAATCCGCTCAAACAGATGGGAATCATCTCGCTGCTGATGCTCTGTTTTCTCGGCATTGCCTGGGGACAGATACCGGTCAATCCGGCCAATCTGCAAAAGAAACATTCCCGTGCGCTGGTTGCCGCATCCGGGCCGACGGCCAATTTGCTGTTGTCGATATTATTCAGTGTACTGGCAGTGGCGGGGGCGATTCACAAGATCAACACGTTTGCCGGGAATATGCTATTTTTCGGAGCAATAATCAATATGGTGCTGATGCTTTTCAATCTGCTGCCGATACCGGGACTGGACGGCTGGAACATTTTAAGATGCTACTGGCGAAAGGATCTTCACAACGCCGGAGAGTTGATCAAGGGAGTATTTCTCATTCTGGTCATGCTGGTGTTCACCTGTTTTGAGTACATCTATCAGGCGGCGGGGTTCATCGTGATGAATTTCTGCCAATTTCTGCTGTATCTCGGAGGATTCCGATGATCCATGTCGCAGCGGCAGTATGCATAAGATCCGGCAAAGTCCTGCTGGCAAGCCGCCCGGCGGACAAACCTCCTGCCGGCTGGGAATTCCCCGGCGGCAAACTGGAAAAAGGCGAAACTGCCCAGCAGGCCGCCGTCCGGGAACTGAAAGAGGAACTCAATTGGAACGTTCTGGCTCTTGACCTCATCTACCGGGTAAAAAAATCCAATATCATCCTCGATTTCGTCCGGGTGATCCCCGCCGATGGATCCACGCCAGCTCCCTGTGAAAATCAGAAAATAAAATGGGTGGATATTTCCCCGGAATTTCCGGCTGATATGCTCGAAAACGACCGGGAATTTTGGAATTTTCTCACCGGATATTAAAATATTTTCACCCCGCAGTGCGTTAACCGGATGGAAAACAAAAACAGGAAAGTTAACCGGATGAATAGCGACGGAAAAAGTGACGGAGAATTGATCAGGTCCTATTTGCACGGCGATGAGCGGAGCTTTGAGGAACTTTATTTCCGTTACCGGAAAATACTCTACGGCTACTTGAACAATCTGATGCCGCAGGACCCCGCCGGAGCCGATGAAGTTTTCGCTGAATGCTGGACCAAGGTCATCAACAATCTTTCCCGTTACCGCGATGACGGCAAGTTCAGTGCATGGCTGTTCCGAATGGCAAAAAATGTTTTCATCGATCGCATCCGCCGCTCCCATCCGGGGAGATTTGTTCCGGTGGACGACGAAAATGTGCCGGAACTGCCCGACGAAAAAACGGCGAGCCCGGATATGGATCTGGGAGCAAGCGACACCGGCAGGATGATAATGGAGGCGTTGAATAAACTGCCGACAGAACAGAGAGAGGTATTTATTTTGAGGGAACAGGATCTCTCATTCAAAGAGATCGCAGAAATACAGCAATGTTCCCTTAACACGGCACTGAGCCGGATGCGTTATGCGATAAAAAGTTTACGGATATTTTTATCCGGTATTGATGGAGGAGGATTGATAAAATGAAAAAACATCTCAAAATCACCAGTTTCATGGAAAAAGATGTACCGCAGAATCTCGATGCGGTAATACTCTCCCACGCCGCCATCACTCTGCGCAAACGCCAGCGGCAGAAAACTTTTCGCATTACCGCCGCGGCCGCAGCGATGATGATCGCTCTGACCGGTACCGGAATATCCTTGTACACCGCCGGGCTCCGCGATTCCATCCGCCCCCGGAGCAGCTCTTACAGCAATGCCGAACTGCTTGCCATGACCGACTTCACCATCCTCGAACAGGAAAATTTTGCGCTTGATTCCATGACCAGTGCCGGGGAAAACATGATCGACAACTACATCTGACAGGAGAAACTATGATGAAACTTTTCACTACCCTCTCTTTGCTGACCGTATTCGGCACTCTGCTCTCTGCCGCCCCCGATGCCGGCAAGCCCGCCCCGGAACAACGCCGTCCGCCGCGGCCGCCCATGATCCAGAAAGGCGATCGCAATATGCGTAATCCCGGCATTTGGAGAGCTTTTGCCCAGCTGCCGCAAAATGAACAGAAAGAGCTGATGCAGCTTCAGCGCACCGATCCGGAAAAATTCCGGACGATCATGCAGGAAAAAGCGGCCAAATTCCACGCTGAACTTCAGGCCAGACGGCAGAAGATCTCCGATCTGGTCGCCAAAATCAACGCTGCCAGAGATGACAAGGAAAAAGCCGCCCTGCGCAGTGAACTGCGGAATATTTTCAAGGCCTCCTTTGAATCCCGGATCTCTCATTTGCGCCGCAACATCGAAAACAACAAAAAACGTATCGAAATGATGGAACAGGAACTGAAGAAACGGGAAAGCAACGCCGATGCCATCATCGATGTCCTGACGGATAATGCCATCTCCGGCAAGATGCCGACTCCCCGGAAAAAGCGTTGACCGGAAAATATCGTACACAAACAAGAGCTGTGCGGCCTCAGATGGTCTCACAGCTCTTTTTATTCAATCTCCCTTTTCCCGGGTGATGAACTTACTTGGTGCGACACCGAATTTCGACGCAAAGACCGTCGCAAAATATTCCGGAGAAGCAAAGCCGCACTCTGCGGCGATCTGTTTGATCGAATAGAGCTGTTTTTCCAGCATCTCAACCGCCTTGCGCATCCGGCAGTTGATTATAAAATCGGATGGAGTCATTTGAAACTCTTTCTTGAATTCCCGGCAAAGTGTCACCGGATGCACGCCGAGACGCGGCGCAAGTAAAGCGATGCAGAACTTCGATGAATAAAACTCCTTTTCAATAATATTCCGGGCCTGCTGGGCCAGCGTGGGAGCAACTTTGAGAGATTCCAGTTTCGGCGAAGCAATGCGGAACAGAATATCCATCCCGATCTTAAGTACCTCCAACCGCTGATCGGGGGTGGAATAACGCACAGCGGTAATCAGATTCTGGAACATATCTTCCGGAGGCATTCCGCAAAACTTTCTACCGGCGAAAATATTCAGCGATTCGCACAGCGGCATCAGGAAATCACCGCCGAACCCCACCCAGAAAAACTGCGCCCCCTCCGGCTGGGGACGATAATCGATTATTGAACCGGGCGGATAAAACCAGACATCGCCTGCTTTCACCGGATAATTGCGTTTACCCATGGTAAAAACGGCGCCTCCCTCAACAAACCAGTAGAACGTGCCGAATGAAATTTTCCGTGGTTTTTCCCGGAAATTGCTGTCTGCACCGCAACGCCCGGCAGACCGGACATACAATTTTAAGGACTGAGGACCGGATTTATCCTTTTCATTCAATATCATCGAATATGCGCCGTTCCGAAAAACTCTCATTTTCACCTCGTTTTTTTGTCAATCTTCAATAATATACATAAAAATCACCATCATTTCAAACGACTTTCGCTTTATTATTCAATATTGATGCATTTTTTTTGAAGGTGCCAACTGTTGCAAATCAGGAAATTTTGAGATATAATAGATTCATGTAAGCAGTTTCGGCGGCTTACGGTGGTATTAACCATTGAAATATTGATCTGAAGTTCTGACAGGCAAGGCACTAATATGTTGAATATCAACCGTTATATTGCAAGTTCCGGTTACGATCGGATAAAATGCTGGGGCAATCCGGTGGCGCTCCCCATTGGCGATACGGTGATCGTGCTTGCTCAGAAACTGCTGATCAAAGCAACTGATTGTTTTTCCGATCTGTCGATATTGAAAAGTTCCGACGGCGGCAAAAGCTGGAGCGTTCCGCAAAAGGTCGTTCCCCTCGCCGGGATCACCGATGCTGACGGCATCCGTCACGCTTATCTTGCTTCATCGATGCGCCGTTGTGCCGATGATAAAATATTGGTATTGCTGACCACATTCAACTACAATCAGCAAAATCGTCTTGACCGGGCGAATCCGCAACGGGTGAACTATCTTTACTTTGACATTGCAAACGATTCCTGGAGCGAAATCCGGGAACTCGAACTGGATGCCCCCGCCAATGCCGATGTGCTGGCGGTGGACAGCCAGCTGGTCGAAATTGACGGAGAATTTTTATTGCCCTACTGTGTGAGAGAAGAGTCTTCCAGATTTTATTCGCGCATTGCAAAAATCAGAATTTCCGATGACGGCACGCTTACTGCGACCGATTACAGCGAAAAGATCCAAACTCCCGTCGGCAGGGGATTTCTCGAACCCTCGCTCTGCCATTTTGCGGGAAAATATTATCTGTCGCTCCGCAACGATCAAACCGGATACCTCGGAGTTTCGGATGATTGGAAAACTTTTTCAGCGGTCAAGCCGCTCAAGTCGGAGGCCAAGCGGTC
>JAZRNP010000286.1:0-3204 GCA_045648225.1 Victivallaceae bacterium
ACCACCGGTTGTAAATCACCGGCAGACAGAGCAGTTCAAAAAAGTGTGCCACCGACAGCAGATTCACCGTTGCCCGTCCTGAACTCAGCAACGCTTCCAATGCTCCGCCGTACAGCCCCGGGAACAGGGTGAATCCGTTCCAATCGCACTGCAGCCGGGTGATCTGCCCCATGTAAATATAGATCAGAAATGCGGCGATCATTCCCAGAAGTACCCGTTGTGCAACCAGCACGCCCTGCATGATGTATACCAGTAAAAATGCCGTCAGTGCGGGCAATCCGATCGCGACCTCCCCCACCCGGAAAGTTTCATCTCCCCACAACGCCACCCGGATATCCGCTGGAGCTATCCAGCGGTCAAAGGTGAAAAGCAATGCAATGATCATAATAAATGCACTCTCGCCGATGACTTTGCGCTGATGGTAAAGTGCCAGCAGAATGGTAAAGAGAAACAACATCTCCATACCGACCATCGAGAGAGCGTAAATATGTTCAAGCATCAGGGGAAATTCCTTTGACTTCAGCGAATTATTTCGTCCACATCAGCACCGAGCATCCGGAGTTTTTCCGGAAGCCGCTCATATCCACGGTAGATCACTTCAGCCTGATCGATGCGGCTGTCTCCTCTGGCTGCAAGTGCGGCGATGACCATTGCCATACCGGCCCGGATATCCGGACTGGACATATTGACTCCATGCAATTCCGATCTGCCGGTGATAACCACCCGGTGCGGGTCACAAACGATGGCATTGGCCCCCATACTGATCAGGCGGTCGGCAAAATAGATGCGGCTTTCAAACATCTTTTCAAAAAACATCACGCTGCCCTGACATTGGGTGGCGGCAACGATGGTACAGCTCATCATATCCGAAGGATACTGGGGCCACGGACCGTCGGAAATTTTGAACATATGTCCGCCGAAGTCACTTTCAATGATCCGGGACTGATTACCGGGAACATGGATCAGATCCGGCTGCAGCGTCATATTGACGCCCATACGTTCAAATACCCGTCGGGTCATCCAATAGTAACGGGGGAATCCGGTGTTGCGCAGAGTGATTTCGCAATTGGCGGCAACAGCGAGAGCGATAAAACTTCCGGCTTCGATATGGTCACTGCAGATGGTGTATTCGCAGCCGTGGAGTTTTTCCACACCTTCAATGGTCAATGTATTGCTGCCGATACCGGAAATTTTTGCTCCCATGGCATTGAGCAGATTGGCCAGATCACAGACGTGCGGTTCACTGGCGGCGTTGTATAAAACGGTCGTTCCCCGGGCAGTTGCAGCCGCAATGATGATCTGCTCCGTACCGGTAACGCTGGCCTCATCAAGAAAAAGTTCCCGTCCGGAGAGCCCTGATGGAGCGGTGAATTTGTAGGTGTCGGTTTCCGGGGCCATTTCAGCACCGAGTTTGGTCAGTCCGTAGAAGTGGCCATCCAGCCGCCGTCTGCCGATAACATCACCACCGGGAGGATAAAGTTCCGCCTGACCGCAGCGGGCGATCAGCGATGAAGCAAAGAGGATACTGGTGCGGTTGCGGGAACAGAGTTCCCGGGCGATGGTGGAGGTTCTGATTCTGGAACAGCGGAAACGCAAAGTGTTACCGGAAAAGGTGAATTCGGCACCGAGTTCTCCGGCAATATCCAGCATGGTACGCACATCGAGAATATCCGGAATATTGTGCAAAACCACCTCTTCATCGGTGAGCATTATTGCTGAAATTGCCGGCAATGCGGCATTTTTATTGCCTGAAACCGAGATTTCTCCGCCGGTGACGGTACCGCCTTTGATCTGCAGACTGTGAGCCATAAAATATTATTCCATTTCCTGACGATAGATTTAAAAATATTCTTTCCGAGATAATATAACCGTCATCGGCGTATTATCAAACGGTAAAGGGAAATTTTTTCGACAAATAAAAAATCAAAACGGCTCTTGAATAAGCAGCGGGAACTTATTCAGATTTCATTGGCGGTTTTAAAGTGCAGCTTTGCACAATTGCGCAAAATTTCCCGGCCGTGTTTCTGAACCAGCTGACTGCCGATAATTTTCACCTGAGGACCGGCACCGCGGGGCAATTCACAGCCGCACAAATCATCCAGTTTTTTCATTCCCCGCAGAAAACCGTCACGGGCCAGAATACTGGCAGCGGCAACAGCGATATCCCGTTCTGCTTTGGTCTCCTGATCAAGAATGATCCGGCGGCCCTTTTCCATAAGAGCGTTACGGATGAGATGTTCGCTGCCGAATTTATCAGAGAGCATCCGGGGACATTCAGGATTTTGTTCCAAAAGATTTTCAATGATACGGGCGTGTCCCCAGGCCAGCAGGCGGTTGAGATTGCCGATCCTTTCGTAGAGCCGGTTGTAGGTTTCCGGCATCAGAACAACACTGGAGTAAGAACCGGCGGCAATCGAACGGATCGCTTCTGCGAGCTTGGTGATTTTAGCTGAACTGTGAATGAGTTTGGAGTCGCAGACGCCGAGTTTGCGCAACTCCTCACCGCTTTTTTCATCGACACAGACTCCGGCGATGACCAACGGACCGAAAAAGTCCCCTTTTCCGCTTTCGTCGATTCCACCGTGCGGAGTGATCTCCATTACCTCTCCGGAAGATTTTTTTTCATCATCAAAAATATCTTCGTAACCGTAGGTGAATGTGTGAAGTATCTGCGGTTCAAGCGTATAAAGAACAAATTCCTCCGTTCCCCGTCCCTGCACGACCAGCTTGCCGCTGTTATAAGCTGCGATGGTGGTATGATCTTTTGACGCCTTGAATCTGGCATACGGTATTTGAGAAAATTCCCATCCGGAACCTTCCAGAATCACCCGCAATTCCTCCGCCTGTTCAGCGTCGATGGTACACACATAATTGTTTCCGGCCATAAGATCCGTCCTTAAGAATTTATTCAGAGATGAAGTGTGCGGATTATCTCCGGATAGGAAGGACGGGAATTCACTTCAAAAGCGAGCATTCCATCCACCAGCTGGGAGATCTCTTTACCCACCGCCGGACAAAGCTGCTGCAGTGGAGTAAACGGTTCCTGACGGCGTTGATACAACTCTTCAGATTCTCCGAGGATACCGAATGGCAGCTGACCGCTGAACAACTCATAAATGGTGATACCCAGACTGTAAATATCGCCCCGGTGATCTTCGCCGCCATACTGCAGACGTTCCGGAGACAAATATCCGGGACTGCCCC
>JAZRNP010000287.1:0-4191 GCA_045648225.1 Victivallaceae bacterium
CGAGGGGGGACTTGAACCCCCAAGGATCGCTCCATATGGACCTCAACCATACGCGTCTGCCAATTCCGCCACCCGGGCAATTTTTCAATTCCACTCACGATGCCGTGTGTCGCACATATCGTACATGGAACATCACCTAATATACACGCTGGTTTTGGATTTTGCAAACAATTTTGTCACATTTTTTCAAAATTTCTTCAATATTTTCTGTTTTATCGAAGAAAACCGGGTGATTCCGGTCTTTTTTTTACCCCCGGAATCACCTTTGGCGTGCCGCAATCAGGCCTTGACCGCAACTGCACGGAAGCGGGGATAAAAAGCTCCGGGAGCCTTTTCGACCCGGACTTTGACCGTTTCACTTCCGGCAGCAAGCGGAATACGGCAGCAGCCGTTGGCATCAAAAGTGTACTGACGGCGGTTCTCACCATCGACAGTGCAGATAAAATCGGAAGTCTCGACCGTATCGCCCCAGATCACCAATTCGCAACCAGCGGCGGGACGGGACAATTCCATATCCAGAAAGCCGTTGGGGAAAACAGTGTTGCCGGACCAGCGGAAGGGATAACCGTTTTCGACTGATGCATGGGCAGAATGCATATAGCGGGCGACCCGCCACTCATCACTCATACCGCCGCAGAGGATGCAGTCATAAGCATCTTTGCCGAACTCTTTGCGGGCAGCGTACTCGGCCTGATATTCCTCTTCGAGTACTTTGCTGATGACATAGGTCGGCTGGAGGTAGACCTCATCGATCGACTTTTTGCCGCGGAAAAGGGTCTGTTCCAAACCATTGACAAAGACCGGCTTGTTCACGATCTCCTGGTTGAGCGGAACTTCGGCGATCTCCTGAAGATTCTTTCTCACGCTCTCGGCGACCTCATGGAGGATCTTGCCTTCGGCGTCGTCGCTTTCCATGGAATCAAAGAAGGCAGCGACACAGCGCATATATTCGCGGAACGCGCGAGTGATGCGAACCGCATTTTTCCACAGGCGTTCACGCCATTCGTATTCAGCTTCCCAACCGGCTTCACGGGGCAGAGACATCAGCAGAGCCAATCCCTGATCGGCAATAGCGACCGCCTCCTCTTTTTCCCGGATGATGGCATCCCGTCCCGGGGTATCTTTCTGGTAGAGCACCGACCAGACGCCTTCGCCATTTTTGAGATTGACACCGTTTTTGAAGAATGCGGGGACAAAAGCCGCCTTGAAATATTTCAGATTCTTCTGGAGCGGGAAGGTGTGGAAGATAACATGACCGTCGATAAAGTTGTTTTTTTCGACCATCTTGAAACCATCCAGACCGAGTTTCAAAAAGGCATCACGGGCAGATGCCGGAGCGTATTCAGCCAGCCACTCTTTGCGGATGGTTTCAGCGGTCACCTCCGGATCATCGATCGCCCGGGCATAAGCATAAAGGTTGATCTCGTAGTTTTCAAAGATATTGTTGCCGACCCGATCCAGACGGATCGCATAACGGTTCACTCCGGCAGCCTGTCCGGAACGGACATATTTGACAATATTTTCGACATTTTCCGCCGGAAGCTTACCGGCACCGAGAAATTCGCCCAGACAGTCGCACTCTGCGCCCAAAGTGGCACCCGGGACACTGTGCAGGAAGGGGTTGACCGGCAGGAACGGGTCGAAGTCATAGGGGGTGATCTTGGTTTCGATCTCAAAACCATATTCCAACGCCGCACCGCGGGCACCACCGATGATATCTTCATAATCCTGAGCGATGGAGCCGAAAGAGCGGAGAATAAATCTTTTGCCCCGGGCAGCCAGTTCAGAAGCGAAGATCCGAACCATGTGTTCAACCACTTTTTTCGGCGGATATTTTTCTTTGTTGGAGTTATGGATGACCGAATAGGTCGCTTCGGTCAGGGTCAGAACCAGACCGTCCAACTCCGGAACGCTTTTGAAACTGCTGTCGATTTTGTAACGGAGCAGATCTTCATAGGCCTTGCCCAGCAGATCGAATTCACCGTTGGAATCCAGCAGATCCGGACGGTCAGTCAGCAGACCGGCAGGAACCATCGCTTCACGGTGCCAGTAGTAGACCGGTTTATTGATAGAATGAGCAACCGCCAGAACTTCACGAAGTTTTTTGCGGTTGGCCTCGATTCCGGCGAGGTCAATCGACTTGTGTGTGACCGGGAAGTCCGCATAATCGGTCAATCCGTCCATACCGCCGAGGTTGGTGTGACAATCGGCGCAGATCTCAAAACTGTCGACCCGGTAACGGGCGGCATTTTTGACAACCAGCTTCATGTAATCAACATTGAGCGGGGTCGGGTGCATCAAACTCCAGGTAATTTCAGCCATAAAATCAACTCCTTATATTTTGTTTTTCGGCATCAATAAACATTGTAACATTATAATAGACCTCCAAAACCATAATTTTTCAACTCAATATACAGAAAAAACTGGTATTTTTACGGCATCGGTGCTATATTTCATATATGTATAATAAAATATGAGAAAAAAAATAACTCCGGGAGGGGATAGAGTGTTCAAACGCAAACTCCAGTTTACCGCCGACTACCGCCGCGACTATGTGGCATTCATGGCCGTTGCACTGTTCTTTCTCATCATTGCCGGAGAGATCATCCTCGCCACCGGCATCCCGCTTTTGATGCGCAACGAAAATCTGATGAGTGAAGAGGCTGCCCGCAACGAGCTGCTTGCCACCTTTGACCGGGCCCGGAAACGCTGTAATTCCATCCGTGGACTCAATACCGCAAAGCAGGAAGATGAAATAATCCTGTTGGAAAAACAACTCATTTCCAACGCCTTGAACCGTTTCGCCCGTTATATGAAAAATGAAGGCGACAAACTCACCCCTGAAGAAGTAAAACAGATCAACCGGGCAGTCATCACACTTTACAAAGCCGCTGACCGCCTCGCCAACGGTGAAAGCTTTTCCAGAGAAAACCGCCTTGACACCACAAAGTATGTCAACGATCTGTTGAAACAAACCAACGGGATCAAATGATCCCCCAATCTGACGGCATTCTGTATTCAATTAATATAAATAACAAAGAGATGACTCATCATGGAAATCAAAATCGGAAATTCGGTCGTTGCCGGCAACGGCAAACTGGTTCTCCTCGGCGGCCCCTGCGTCGCTGAATCGGAAAAACTCTGTCTGGAAATTGCCGAATATCTCATCGGTCTCTGCTCCGAATTGGACATTCAGTATGTATTCAAGGCATCCTATGACAAAGCCAACCGTTCCAGTATCTCCTCAAAACGCGGCCTCGGTATCGACAAGGGTCTGGCGATTCTCAAATCAGTTAAAGAACATTTCAATGTTCCGGTCGTGACCGATGTCCACGAAAGTGCTGAAGTCGCCCGGGCCGCAGAAGTGGTCGATCTGCTTCAGATCCCGGCATTCCTCTGCCGCCAGACCGATCTGCTGGTCGCCTGCGGCAAAACCGGCTTGCCGGTAAATATCAAAAAAGGTCAGTTCATGGCCCCGGAAGATATGGCCGGAGTGGTGGACAAAGTCCGCTCCACCGGCAATGACAAAATCATGCTCTGCGAACGCGGCTCCAGCTTCGGTTATCACAATCTGGTCGTAGATATGCGGGGACTGGTCACCATGCGCAGCATGGGGGTGCCGGTGGTTTTCGATGCGACCCACTCGGTTCAGCTGCCCGGAGGTCTGGGCAATGCATCCGGCGGCCGCAAAGAATTTGTCCTGCCGCTGGCAAGAGCCGCCGCCGCAGTCGGCATCGATGCTCTCTTTACCGAAGTCCATCCCCGCCCTGCCGAAGCATGGTCTGACGGCCCCAATTCTCTGGACTTTGCCCAGGTGCGTGAAACCTTGATTCAGGTAAAAGCGATCCATGATCTCAACAAGTGATTTCCGGAAAATAAAGCTGCTGATCTTTGATGTTGACGGAACCCTTACCGACGGCTCCTACAGCTACAATGCTGATGGAACGACCGGAAAATTTTTCAACATTCAGGATCACCACTGGCTGAAACTTGCCGCCAGAGCCGGACTTAAAACCGCTCTGCTCACCGGCAGAGATGACCCCAACAATCAGAAATTCGCACAGGAGGTTCTGATTTCCGATGTCGTTTTCAGCCGGACCGGCAAAGTGGCTGCCTTTGAAGAGCTGCTGGCCAAATACGATCTCACCCCGGAAGAAACCCTCTATAAGTCGGAGGCCAAGCGGTCTTAGG
>JAZRNP010000288.1:0-4941 GCA_045648225.1 Victivallaceae bacterium
AGTGGCAACATTCCTCGGCGTCACTGCCGAACAGACCGGCAAAGCCGTCTTCTATCAGGATGCCATCAGCGGCGAATTGATCTTCTGCCTGATCCGTGGCGATTTTGAAGTCAATGAAAGCAAACTTGCCAACGCTGCCAAGGTTTCCGAACTCAAATTTGCAGACGATGCCGCTATCACCGCCTGTGGTGCGGTTCCCGGATATGCCAGCCCCCTCGGTCTCAAATCCGGTGCCAAAGTGCGGGTTTTCGTTGACCCCTCTGCGCTGAACAGTTCCAATCTGGTAGTCGGTGCCAATGAGCCGGATTACCACTACAAAAACTTCAATGCCGAACGTGACCTCGAAGGCGTGGAATTCACCTGCGTCGATATCGCCACCGTCCGCGAAGGCGACCCCTGCCCCATCACCGGCGAACCGCTGCAGATGCTCCGGGGTATCGAAGTTGGAAACATCTTCCAGCTGGGAACCAAATATTCCGAATCCATGAACTGCACCTATTTGGACAAGGACGGCAAGAGCCATCCGATGATCATGGGCTGCTACGGTATCGGCGTCGGCCGTGCCATGGCTTCAGTTATTGAAAACTGCCATGACAATTACGGTCCGGTCTGGCCGATGTCCATTGCGCCCTATCAGGTTCAGGTGTGCGCCCTTGACCCGCAGAAAGCCGGTGTCGGCGAAGCCGCCGAAAAACTCACCGCTGAACTCGAAGCCCTCGGCGTGGAAGTCCTCTATGATGACCGCGGCGAAAAGGCCGGCAGTATGTTCAGCGATGCCGATTTGCTCGGTATTCCGCTGCGCCTGGTGATCTCACCCAAGACCCTTGCCGAAAACGAAGCTGAATTCCGTACCCGGGATTGCCGCGACAGCATCCGGATCAAGCTGGATGCCGCCGCCGCAGATATCGCAGCCAAGGTCAAAGCTGAATTGGCGAAATTCGATATCTGAACCAAAGATTCAAACATCATACAAAGAGGTAAATAATGAAACGCTTGAGCATCATTCTGACGCTTTTGAGTGCATTATGCCTCTTTGGCTACGATCTGCTGGTCATTCCGACATTTATGGTGAATCTGACCGATCAGATCAACTTTGTTATGCCGAACCGGGGATTGCAGATAACAACGTTCTCCAAAGTGGAACGGCTTCAGCCGTTTTCGCTCAACATCGCCATCGGAATCAAAAAACCGCTGGCGAGTGAGTTGAAACTCATTGGCAATGTCGTTGTCACCGCCCCGGACGGCAAACAGAATACGGTGTTGAAAGATAAGGAGCTGTTTTCGCTTCCCGCCGGAGCAAAAGGTTTGATCTTTGCACCGAGTTTTCTTTCCATATCATTCGATCCTCCGGATAAAAACGGCAAATATCAATTTTCCGTAACATTGAAAGATGCGGCAGGGGAAATCAAAAAACAATCTGCCGAAGTCGAACTGGTCGATTCAATCACCGATTTCCGGATGATGGACAGCAAAGAATTCTCCAAATTTCTGACCTTCTATTATACAAAACCCCAACCGGAACGGCTGCTGGCGGCACTGAACTATTTTCTTTCCGAGGGGATCACTGAACTGCGAACCAAAAACCGGGCGACTCAAGCAATGCCGATACTTTGGAGTTTGGCCCTCATATTCCGTCAGAATCCGCAGTTTTTTGACGAACTTGCCAAAATGAGCGGCACCGACCGCCCCAAGGACCAGTATCTGGCTGTCCTCTTTTATAATATAGGTAAAGAGTTTACTGAATCCTGCAAATCCAAGATCAATCCGTACATTTTAAAACAGATTTCCCGGTACAAAAAGCCGCTGATTTCAGAGACTGATGAAATCAAATTCCCGCAGCAGCTCGATCTGCTCTGGGGGGAATTTTTCGCCACCGGAAAATTTTCTCCGATAAAAAGGATCGTTTCTGCATTGCAGAAAAAACCGGAACTTTCCATTCCGGAGGCAAAAGCGTTCTCCGATTCCGGAAAAAAACTCACCGCCGAACAACGCCGGAACTTGATAAACCATGTGACCCGTACTGCCGCACTCTGGTCGCTGAGAAGCAATATCAAACAGAATGGACTCCTCCTGGCAGGATTCTATCTGGAAACCATTTACGCAAAGAAACTTTATCCGGATGAGCAAGCTGCTTTGTTTATCTCCGGAATTTTGAAAAATGCAAAATCAACCCAAGGGAATAAAAAATAATGTGGAACTACACAGACAAAGTGATGGATCACTTCATGAACCCCCGCAACGTGGGTGAAGTGGAAAATCCGGACGGTATCGGCGAAGTCGGCAATGCCGCCTGCGGCGATGCGCTGAAACTTACTTTCAAACTGGATGAAAACGGACGCATTGCCGATGTAAAGTTCAAAACTTTCGGCTGCGCCAGTGCCATTGCCTCCAGTTCGGCTCTGACTGAACTCATCAAAGGTATGACCATCGAAGAAGCTGCCAAAGTTTCAAACGATGATATCGTCGCCATGCTGGGCGATCTGCCGGAAGCAAAAATCCACTGCTCCGTCATGGGCATGGAAGCTCTTCAGGCCGCCATCGCCAACTACAAAGGCGAACCCAATCCCTTTGAAAAACTCGGCGACCACGAAGGCAAACTTATCTGCAAATGTTTCGGTGTTACTGATTTGAAAATCATCGCCATCGCCAGAGAACACAAGCTCACCCGTGCCGAAGAACTCACCAATTATTGCAAAGCCGGCGGTGCCTGCGGTGCCTGTCTCGGCGAAATTCAGCATATTCTCGATGATATGTGGAAACTGGAGCAAGCCAAAATATGATGACTGTTGACGAATTACGCCAGATCGAAACCGATCTTCTCGCCCGCATGGAGCAGGTCAGCGGTTTTCTCGATATTCCGGCAAAAGAGGCAGAACTTGCCGCACTGGAAGAAAAGATGAATTCCGCCGATTTCTGGGATGATAAAGAGAAAGCCCAAGCTACTGTTGCTGCCGCATCCAGCTGCCGCAACCTGCTTGCCCCCTTCCGCAAAATGCAAACGGAAATGGAAGACTTCAACACGGCACTGGAACTTGCTGCTGAAGATGAAGAATTCCTCGCCGAAGCCGAAACTGCTTCCAAGATCATGTCCGCTCACATGGACAAACTTGAAGTTGTGAGCTTCCTCTCCGGACGTTTTGATAAAAACAACTTCTTCCTCACCATCCACGCCGGTGCCGGCGGTACCGAATCCTGCGACTGGGGCAGTATTCTGCTCCGAATGTACCGCCGCTTCGCCGAACGCAGCGGATGGAAAGAGGAAATGATCGACTATCAGCCCGGTGATGAAGCCGGTATCCGGAGTGCGACCTTCCGCATTATCGGAGACTTTGCCTACGGTTACTGCAAAGGTGAAACCGGTGTCCACCGTCTGGTGCGCATTTCTCCCTTTGACAGCAATGCCCGGCGTCACACCAGCTTCTGTTCGGTGGAAGTCATTCCCGAAATCGATGACGACATCGATATCGAAGTCAACGACTGCGACATCCGCGTTGACACCTACCGTGCCAGCGGAGCCGGTGGTCAGCACGTCAACACCACCGACAGTGCCGTCCGCATCACCCACATCCCAACCGGTGTGGTGGTCGCCTGCCAGAATGAGCGTTCCCAGCACAAGAACCGGGCCACGGCAATGAAAATGCTCAAAGCCAAACTCTATGAAATGGAAGAACGCAAACGCAAAGATGCCGCCGCCGCCCAGCGTGGTGAGCAGATGGAAAACGGCTGGGGCAGCCAGATCCGCAGTTATGTTCTGCAGCCCTACCAGATGGTAAAAGATTTGCGTACCGATGTGGAAACCAGCGATACCGCCGGAGTTTTGGACGGCGAACTTGACCGCTTTGTGGAAGCTTATTTGAAATGGAACCGGTAAATTTTTCAGCTAAAAAAGCCAATCTTATCCGCCGCTCGGAACTGCTCCGGGCGGTGCGGGAGGCTTTTTATGCCGAAAATTTCATTGAAGTTGCCACCGAAGTAAAAATCCCCGCCCCTGCCCCGGAAGAGTATATCGAATCGGTGGCATGTCAGGGAGAGTTCCTCCGCACCAGTCCGGAACTGGCGATGAAACAGATGCTCTGTTCCGGCATGGAACGGATCTTCCAGATCGGACCTGCGTTCCGGGCCGAGGAAAAAGGCCGCAAACACCGGGAAGAATTCACCATCATGGAGTATTATGCGGTCAACTGGAACTATCGGCAGCTTGCAGAATTCACCGCAAAAATGCTGCTCACTGCGGCGCAGAAGCTTTACGGCAAAACAATTCTCAACTATCAGGGTACAGAAATCGACTTTGCGAAATACAATTTTATCACTGTCGATGAAGCATTCTGCCGTTACGCCGGAGTTTCCGCCTTTGCTGCAGATAAAGATGGTTCCTTTGACGAACTTATGGTGCTGAAAGTCGAACCCAATCTGGGCCGGAACAATCCGGAATTTCTGATCGATTATCCGGCGAGCCGGGCTTCACTGTCACGGATATCCGCCGCAGACAGCCGGGTCGCAGAAAGATGGGAACTTTATATAAATGGTATTGAACTGGGTAACGCATTCGGAGAACTTACCGACGCCGCCGAACAACGCCGCCGTTTTGAGGAAGCGTTGAAATTCCGGGCAAAAAACGGTATGCTCGCCTACCCCGAAGCAGCAGAATTTCTCGCCGCTTTGGAACAGGGTATGCCGGAATCGTCCGGATGTGCCATCGGATTCGACCGCCTCGCCATGATCTTCTGTGATGCCTATGATATCGAAGAAGTGATTTTTGAAGCAAAACGACCTTGATAAAATATAAAATCAAAGTTACCTTATATAAATAACAACAACAATTAAAACCAAACAGGAGTGTGAAAAATGAACAAGATCTCTGCTCTGCAGAAAGCCCGTGCGGCTTATGCCCCCAAACTTCCCGCCGCCCTCGCCAACGGCGCAGCTGTCACCGTCAATGAA
>JAZRNP010000289.1:0-4716 GCA_045648225.1 Victivallaceae bacterium
TTCCGGGCGAATAATCATATTATCATTAATGAGGAACTGCTCAACTTTTTCGATTACCGGATAATCAAAATCTGCTTTTCTGGGATCAGTAAAGTAACCGGTCAAAGCAGAAATTACTGCGGTTTCAGGACTTACCAAATAAGCCTGGTCGCCTTTAGTTCCGGTTCTGCCAGCGAAATTACGATTGAATGTACGCAAAGTTACAGTATCATCTGCCGGGCTCTGTCCCTGACCGATACACGGACCGCAGCCGACTTCAAGAATACGCGCTCCGGCGGCGACCAGATCGCCGAGCAGACCTTCGTTGCAGAGCATTTCCAGCACCGGACGGCTGCCGGGAGCGATCCCCAGAGTGACATCCGGATGAACAGTTCTGCCTTTGAGCGCTTTCGCCACCAGTGCCAGATCGCGGTATCCGCCGTTGGTACAGCTGCCGACCAGCACCTGACCGACCTTTTTGCCGGCGAGTTCACGGATGGTGCGGATCTGATCCGGACTGGAGGGGCAGGCGGCAAGGGGTTCAAGGGTGTTGAGATCGATTTCGATGACCTCATCATATTCAGCATCGGCATCGGGCTGTTGAATGGAAAAATCAGCTTCACGGTTCTGGCGGCGCAGAAATTCCCGGGTCCGTTCGTCGGAGGGGAACAAACTGGTGGTAACACCAAGTTCGGCACCCATGTTGGTGATGGTCGCCCGCTGGGGAACACTCAAATCGGCAACTCCGTCACCGAAATATTCAACAATGGAACCGACATTGCCTTTGGTGGTCAGGATGGAGAGCAGCTTCAAAATCACATCTTTGGCCGCCACCCAGGGACGCAGTTTGCCGGTAAGTTTGACTCCGACGACTTTGGGGTAGGGGATGGTAAAGGGTTGTCCGGACATTGCCAGAGCAACATCCAGCCCGCCGGCACCGATGGCGATCATGCCGATGCCGCCGCCGGTGGGCGTATGGGAATCCGAACCGATCAGCGTTTTGCCCGGTTTACCGAAACGTTCCAGATGGAGCTGATGGCAGATGCCATTGCCCGGAGGAGAGAAGACTACACCTTTTTCTGCGGCGACCGTCTGCAGATACAGGTGGTCGTTGCGGTTTTCCGGACCGTTTTGCATCATGTTGTGGTCGACATAGGAAACGGACAATTCCGTGACGACTCCGGGGGTGTTCATCGCTTCCAGTTCCAGATACGCCATTGTTCCGGTGGCATCCTGAGTCAGGGTCTGATCGATGCGGATCGCGACCTGTTCACCGGGGATCGGATTGCCGCTTACCATGTGGGCGGCAATGATTTTTTGAGTAAGAGTGCCGTGTGCCATTATAAAAACCTTTATCTTGAAATTTGAATAGTATTACAATATTTTCATATAATATATCACATTTTCACCTTTTTATCAATGTGACCATCGCTTCAAAATGGGCCGTTCCCGGGAACATATCCAGAATTCCGGCCCCGGCGATCTGCCAGTTGTGTTTTTTGAATATCTGCAAGTCCCGCTGCAAGGTGTCGGCGGCACAGGAAATATAGATGATTCTGCCGGGATCTGCGGCAATGATATTGTCAAGGGCCTCCCGGGCAAGTCCGGAACGGGGCGGATCGAGCAGCAGGCAACTTTCCGGGCCGATATCTGATTTTTTGAGCAGTTTACCGGCATCTCCGGCAAAAAAGCGGCAACGGTCGGCAAGATTGTGACTTGCGGCATTCAATTTTGCGGCTTTGATCGCTTCCGGATTCAATTCGATCCCGGTACAGCGCAAGCCGGGAATCTGATTGGCGGCGGCAATGGAAAATATTCCGACACCGCAATACAATTCGACAAGGGTTTTGAATCCGGAATCCTTTATTCCGGCAACCGCCCGTCTGACCAATTCAGCGGCGACGGCAATGTTGGTTTGGAAAAATCCGTCAGCAGAAACTTTGAATTCTCCGGCTCCGGGGATCGTTTCTGTAAGATATCGGTTTTGTTTTCCGGCGCGTACTCCGGAAAAAGCGACCACGCCGTCGGCTTCCGTGCGGCGGAAGGTGACAACTTCGCTGTCGTTGCTTGCGGTGTATTCTTTTAATGCCCGATTGATTCCGGGATCAGCGAGAATACAGCGGTCGATTTTTATCAGTGACCGGTTGTCTCTGCCAATCATGGCAAAACCGTTGCCGGAACGATGAAGTTTTAATTTATTCCGGTAGCCGCAGCGGAGAGGGGCACCGAAAGGGGGAAGTAATTCACCGTTTCCGATCAGGTCGCTGCGTTGAAGAAAATCGGCAAACTGCTGCTGTTTCCATTTTAATTCGGTCTGATAGTCGCAGTGAATATAGGCACAGCCGGGACATTCCGGAAAATACGGACACTCCGGGACGATTCTTTCCGGGGCAGCAGAAATTATTTTTACCGCAGCTCCTCTGGCAAAGCTTTTTTTCTCCTGCGTGATGATGATTTCGGCATCTTCACCCGGAAGCAACCCCGGGACAAAGCATACTTTCCCGGAATCCAGAAATCCTACGGCATCTCCGCCGTATGCCAATCTTTCAGCGTGCAGGAAATGTTTATTCAACGGTGCGGCTTCCCGGGGCATCTGCCATAACTCCCTTGCCCAGATCGACCGTTCCGCTGTAACGGGCCGGTTTACGGATTTTTTCCGATTCATCAAAAATCTGACTGGCACTGAGTTGGTTGGCCCGATTGGGCAAAGCGAAGTCGATCCCTGCCCGGGCCGGAACTCCGCCCATGCGTTTGACAAAACCGGTTTTGCTGCTTCTGACCAGACTGGGGATGGTGTCGGAGATGCGCCAGTAGGAGTTTTCCAGAGTTTCTCCGGCGTGGTTGAATGCCAGATAATGGAAAATTTTTGAAGTGACCGGCATCAACAGATGCAGACGGCTCAGCATATCGATTTCGGCCTGAAATTTCTCATATCCTTCCACGTGTCCGACCCGGCAGACACCGTAAATTTTTTTCTCACTTTCCACGACCAGATAGTAACCTATGTTTTTACGTTCGGTGAGAGTGCGGATCGAATAGGTGCGCTCTTCTCCGGCGGCCGGATGGGGTTTGTTTCCGTCAAGATCCGGGAGGCCGACAGTGCGTTTCCAGACGGTGTTGCCGTTGGATATTTCAAAATCGGCATCTTTGCTGCGGTATTCATTTTTCAGAGCGTTGTGGGAAACGTAGGCGTGAACCATAAAACGTCCGGTTTTGCTCAAATCATAGTGACGGTCCAACCGGAAGATCATCCGGCGGATTTCTCCCGGAGCAAGCAGCAGACCGGTAACTGATATTTCGGCATTTTTCCGGGCGTGAACCGGGCGATTGTAGGAGTCCCGGATGTCGAAAAGCAGAAATCCCTGCAATGCGGGGTCTCCTCCGAAAAGCAGCGGTTTTCCCGAATCGTTGCGCAACGTTACACAGGCGTAAATGTGTTCAAAGCGCATGAAAACATTGCGGTTGAGGCTGATTTCAATGCCGACCCGGGCCGACAATACAGAGCAGCTGACCAAAAGCAGAATAACTGCCAGACATTTAAATTGTTTTTTCATCTGATTCTCCGTTTTCCATAAAAGTAACTGTGTTCCGAAGTCCCAGGCAGATGATATCAGCGTCGTTTTTTCAACATTAACGACCGATACTCAAGCGGCTGGCAAGCCGCTCCGGCAGACCGGCATCCAACACCTTTTGCTGGGCGGTGGCGATGTCATAGGGAACCCGGAACCGGGTGACGGTCAGGGTGTCGCTGTCGTAAATGGCAAAACTTGCTCTGGGATCGTTGTTGCGGGGCTGACCGATACTGCCGATATTGAACAAATATTTGTGACCCTTTTCCAGTTGGAATGTTATCTGGTCGGCGACACTGAAATCGACATCCGTATCTTCGTCGATTATCTCTCCCTCCCAAGCGGGAATGCGTTCCACAGCACGGCGTTCAGTCGTGGCAAACGGGATCTTGTCAAATGCCACCGGGACATGGGAGTGGCCGCAGAAACAAACCTGTTTGAATTGATAGGTAAAGTGGGCGGCAGCGTGCTGGACATCAAAGATGTAACCCCAGTTTTCCGGAGTGTCCAGCGTCGCATGGACGGCTGTCACATTGGATTCAGTCACAATATCCTTGTAAGGCAGACTGTAAAGCCATTTGATATCATCTTCGCTCAACTGGTCATGGGTCCACTGAATGGCGATTCTGGCATTGATGTTGAATCCGGACGTTTCGGTGTTTCCTCCGATGGCATAATCATCATGATTACCACGGACTTTGGCCACCAGATTCAAGCTGCGGGCAAGTGCGATGCACTCTGCGGGATTGGCATTATAACCGACAATGTCTCCAAGAAGGATGAATTTCTCGATATTTTCAGCTGAACAAACTTTGAGTACTGCTTCAAAGGCTTCCAGGTTCCCGTGAATGTCACTCAAAACCGCATATTTTGGCATCGTAATCTACTCCAACACTTTTTTAAAACAGAATCCCGAAATGCCGTCTGCTGCGCTGTTTACCGCAATAAACGGACAAGTGGAACGCCGCAGACGCTGTAAGCCGGATTCCGTACCGCTATTCAGCGGCGGCAATCATCTGTCTGTGCGACCAGAACCCGGGACTTTTAACGTCGCGAGCCACGGCTCGTCCCCTATTTGGTCTTGCTGCGGGAGGAGTTTACCATGCGGCGGAACTCTCATTACCGCCCGGTGGGCTCTTACCCCACCCTTTCACCCTTACCGGAGAAA
>JAZRNP010000290.1:0-4073 GCA_045648225.1 Victivallaceae bacterium
GAGGCATTTCCGATATTTTTCAAGTTATTGGCACAGGTCGCAGACTGTCCGCGCATCCGGGCACTCTGCAAAGCGGGCAACAGGATCGCCGCCAGGAGTGCGATAATGGCAATCACGACCAGCAATTCTATCAAGGTAAAACGCCGGAAATGTTTCTTCAAGGCCACATCCTGCGATTCCGTCTCGAACTTGATTTGACAGATTTTTTTCATTTTGATCCTTTCAGAAAGTATTTAAAGATCTCAGGTTCCGGTTAAAATTACTATGTAAATATCGATTTGTCAAGCCGGAAATGGATTTTTTTTGGACGAATTGGTAAAAAAAGCCGGCAGATATTTTTTAAGACAAACCTTTTTTCCAGATGCCAAAGATTAATTTACGGAGAAATTTTGAAAAATAACGGTGTAAAAGATCCGTTTTTCAGGGAAAATCCCCCGTACCGCTCCCGTTTTTTCAGCAACGGTGCTTGTTTTAATGTGAATATGTGCTATTTTATTATCAGAACTCCGTTTTTAAACGGAGTATCTGCATATGCCGAATCCGGCATATTTTAAATGATGAATCAACACAAACAATAAATATTGAGGGATGAAATGAGTAAACGTTTTTTGATGATCGGAGCACATCCGGATGATGCAGATATAAGATTCGGCGGCACAGCTTTCAAGCTGACTCAAGCCGGCCATATCGTTAAATTTGTTTCGCTTTGCAACGGCAATTGCGGTCATTATGCCATATCCGGCAAAGAGCTGGCCGATCGGCGTTACGCTGAAACTCAGGCTTCCAAGGCCGTTTCCGGCATCAGCGAATATCAGGTGCTGGACAACAATGACTGTGAATTGATGGCCGATCTTGAGAGCCGCAAGCAGGTCATCCGGATCATTCGGGAATTTGCTCCTGATGTGGTTCTGACTCACCGGCTCTGTGACTATCATGCCGATCACCGTGCAACTTCGCAGCTGGTGCATGACGCGGCCTATTTGACGCAGGTTCCGGCCTTCTGCCCTGAAACTCCGATTCCCGAACAGAACCCGGTATTCGGTTATGTCTGGGATGCATTCACTGACCCCCGGCCTTTCCGGGTAGATGCACTGCTTTCCATCGACGATGCTCTTGATGCGAAGTGCCGCATGCTGGACTGCCATGTGTCCCAGGTTTATGAATGGCTTGCCTGGGGACGGGGATTGGAGATCGATCCGCAGAAAATGAGCTGGGAAGAACGTAAAGAATATCTGCTCACTCATTGGGGTGCCCGTTATCGCACCGTTGCAGATACCAATCGGGACAAACTCTGCGCACTTTACGGCGAAGCCGGCAAGAGTGTCCGTTATGCCGAAGCTTTTGAATTTTCTCCCTATGGGCGCAAGATCTCCATCGATGAATTCAAAAATGAATTTCAGGATCTGATGACGCCCTGAAACCATTGAAAAACGATAAAAAACATATCGTGAAACCCGCTGATGCGGTTCCGGTAGTCGAGATCATTTTGAAAGAACCCCTTGCATAAAAAAGGAATCCGATGATATGAGCTTGTTTCCTGCAAAATTATCCATCTCTGCAAACAGTGGTTATCGTGAAAAAAATAAATGGGTCTGGTGCGGAACTGCGGTTGAGGAACCGGGAAAGGGGTTTCATCTTTATGCGTCCCGTTGGCGCAAAGATTATCCGATGCTGGAGGGATATGTGCTTTTTTCTGAAATCGTTCACGCTTTTTCACCGGATATTGAGGGACCTTATCATTTTGTGGAAAAGGTTCTGCCGGCATCCAGTGATCCGCACTGGGACAGCCGCATGGCTCACAATCCGACCATTGTCCGCCGCAACGGCGAATATCTGCTTTATTACATCGCTTCAACGTACAGCAAAGCTCCGACACCTCCGGAGCTTATAAAAAATGATCGCGCCATGATGTTTGAAGTCTACGATGAGATCCGTATCGGTCTGGCCCGCAGTAATTCTCCGGCCGGTCCGTGGAAGATCTGTCCACATCCCGTACTGGAGGCAAGAAAGGACAACTTTGACTGTACGATCGTTACTAATCCGGCTCCTTGCGTACTTCCGGACGGACGGATCTATCTTTATTACCGTACCAATACCGCAAAAGGAGCCCGCATCGGTCTTGCCATTTATGATGATCCGGAAGGTCCGGCTACCCGTTTCGATCAGCCGGTTCTGGAAACGGAATTTCAGATCGAAGATCCTTTTGTCTGGCACAACGGCAAACAGTTTGAAATGATCGCCAAAGATCTGAACGGCAAAACGACCGGAGAATATCATAGCGGGGCGCATTTTGTTTCAGATGACGGCATCCGTTGGACGTGTACCGGGAAAGCCTATTCCCGGCAGGTTTCCACCGCTGACGGCAAAATGATCACGCTCGGTTCATTGGAACGGCCGCAGCTCTTTTTCGGTGCAGATGGAACTCCCAAAGCTCTTTTTGCCGCGGTTGCAGATGGTCCGGGAGGTTTCAGTAACGCAGACAACACCTGGAATCAGGTTTTTCTGTTGTAAAGCACTCAGGAGCGCAAAACCATGGACACAGTAAAGCAGCTTCAAAATGCATTGGACCGGGCAGTCGAAAGCGGCGAGGAAGTCGGATGTCAACTTGCTGTTTACAAAGATGGAGAGTTATTCTGTTCGCTCTGCTCCGGATTCACTTCCGGAGAGCGTGATCGGCACGTTACCGGAGAAACTCTGTTTCCGGTCTTTTCCGTAGGCAAAGGTGTTGTCACTACCTTGATCCATCTTCTTTATGAGCAAGGTAAAATTGACTATGATGCCCCGGTGACGCAATATTGGCCAGAATACGGCAGTTGCGGCAAAGCCGGAACCCGGCTCTGGCATATTTTATCTCACCGGTCGGGTTTATATGATTTCCCGGCAGATTTTGCTCCGGATGATAAATTTGACTGGGAGCGCAGTTCACTTGCTCTGGCCGGGATGGAACCGCTGGATACCATCGGAGGTATGCACCATTATCATGCCCAGACATACGGTGTTCTGGCCGGCAGAATCGCTGAACTTGCCACCGGCAGAGCGTTGAACAGTTTGCTTAAAGAGTATATATTCGATCAACTCGGGATCGACGCAGTTTTTTTCGGTCTTCCGGCAGACAGATTTCCGGAATGTGCCAGAATAGTTGCGGATGATCCCGGAGCATGGCAGCTGGAATATAATTCCATGAAAATTCTCGGCGGATTCAATCCATCCAGTAACGGATGTATGAATGCACTGTCCATCGCCCGGATCTATGCCTCTCTTATCGGTTCAGGCTTGCATGGCAAGCGGCTTTTGAAACCTGAAACCGTGGACAATGCCACAGTTTTGAAACGCGCCCCGGAAGATCCCGTTATGCCCGGAGAATGGGCGAAATTCGGTCTTGGCTATGCCCTCTGCGGTCCTGAGGGCGATTTGGGGCGGATTTTCGGGCACGGCGGTGCCTGCGGAAGCGAAGGTTTCGCCGATAAAGCAAGCGGCCTGGCTGTCGGATTCACCAAAAACAAAGCAAGCAGAAATCATCCGAACCACCCATTGAGAAATCAGATTTCCCGGATTCTCGGTATCCCGGAACGGATTTGGTAAAGCAGCTTTGCTTGAAAAAAGGCGTATCTTTCAAAAATAGAAATTTTCATAAATCTCAAGGAAACAGAAAAATAAACGAAACCAACAACATCGGTGCCAAGCGTTATTACAGCAATATGCCCTGTATCAGAATCCGTCCCACTATCGACGGCCGTCGCGGCGTGGAATGCATTCGGCATGGATAAAGAGAGTGCCGATTACCGTACCTGTCAGAACTTCGGTCCGCTTTATTGAAACGTCCCGGGAGAAATCAGCGGTCAAATGCAGATAATTGTGAAATCAGCCTGGAATCTTGCGGATTCGGCAGATGATGACAAGGATTTCAAAGTTTCACCATTTAACGGTTGCACAAAAAAATTCAAACTTTTTCCCTAAATCACTTGCACAATCAGCAAAATGATGATATATTAAGTAACATACACCCGGGGCAGTAGCTCAGTTGGCTAGAGCATCACACTGGCAGTGTGAGGGTCGAGAGTTCGAGTCTCTTC